>JAJRXB010000431.1 GCA_024276515.1 Chloroflexota bacterium | reverse complement strand
GACAGTCACCTCCGATCTTTTGGCGAGAGGAAGGCACTTGACAACCATTTCTTACCGTTTTTGTCAACGTGTCATGCCGAACAAGGTGACTGTCACCTTGCTCGCGCTAGAACTATGGGTAGTGACGACTTCAGTCGTTCCTGGCGACTGAAGTCGCTACTACCTTCCACAGATTTTAGCCAGACTCGTTTCATTTCGGCTGGAATGCGGAATTCATTCCGCTTTTTGAGCAGGATGAATTCTGCACTTCAGCTTGTCACCTCAACTCATCTGAAACACACCCCATTGACACCGACCGATTTGCAGCTTCCGTTTTTTGCATATATCATGTTGCCTTGACACTGCATCTCAGGTTGGCCCCCCTGGACAGGAGGCTTTTGTGCTTATCCCTCTTATCAAAACATTGCGCCCAAAGCAATGGACGAAGAACGGCTTCATCTTTGTGCCGCTGTTATTCGACGTAAAACTTTTTCGGGTTGACCCCCTCTCGCGGACGCTGGTCGGCTTTGTAGTGCTTTGCCTCATCTCCGGCACGGTCTATCTGATCAACGACCTGATAGACATTGAAAAGGACCGGCAACACCCCACCAAGCGCAACCGACCGCTGCCCTCGGGCCAGTTGTCAAAGTCGGTGGCGCTTGCGGTCGCATTCCTCATTCCCGCCATCGCGCTGCCGCTCAGCTTCTTTCTCGACGTGACTTTTGGGCTCATCGTCACCGGCTACCTGGTGTTGCAAATCGCCTATTCGTTGTGGCTGAAAAACCAGGTCATCATAGACGTGATGGTGATCGCTGCCGGGTTTGTGTTGCGAGTAGCCGCCGGCGTCCCCCTGGTGTATGCGGAGCGATTCTCCCCCTGGCTTTACGTCTTCACCACTCTGCTGGCCCTCTTTATGGCCCTGGGCAAACGTCGGCAGGAGATTGTGCTGCTCAAGAGCGAGGCCAGCAACGCGCGCGCCATCCTCGATCACTACAGCCTGCCCTTTTTGGATGAAATGATGGCCGTGGTCACAGCCGGCACCGTGATGACCTACGCGCTCTACACCTTCTCGGCCCCCAACCTGCCGAAGAACCACACGATGATGCTGACCATCCCCTTCGTCATCTACGGCATCTTCCGTTACCTGTACGTGATTCACATCCAGGGCAACGGCGGCGCGCCCGACGAGGTGGTGCTGACCGACCGTCCCTTGCAGGTGTCGGTGGCTCTGTTCGGGCTGTCCGTGGTGGCGATTTTGTATCTGTCGTGATCGTTGGAGACTGGCAAATGGAGTCTACACCTGGTCGCCGGCAGGCACTCTTTGCCGGCCTGGTATTCAACGAAGAGGGCGAACCGGCCGAGGTGACTTACGTCGGCGATGAGCCCAACTACGTCATCCTCGATGCCGGCTTCCGCCGTCACGTGGATTCCGAATACGTGGACCGGCAGGTGCTCCGCTGGCTCCGGGAGCAAATCCTCGCCAACCGGGACCTGGTGACCGAGGGGATGCTGGCCATGCTGGGCAAAGACGATCTCTTCACCAAAGCCATGATAGATGCCTCGATTCAGAATATAGACCGCCTGATCGAGCAGGGCATGCCCGACGACGCCCGTACCTGGCTGGGCATGTTTGGCTTCCGCGTCATCGTAGACATTCACGGTGACGTGGTGCGCGTTGACCTCCCCGCCCAGGAAGCGCCAGACGACTTTTGAAAAAGAAAGAAAGCCTTGCGAAGGTTTAAACCTTCGCAAGGCTCTTTGCTTTCTTCGAAGCGGCCCAGACACGCCATACTCCGCTCAACGCAACCTGCGAGAGGGTAGGCTGAGCAGTACCGGAGAGGTTTTTAGCGTTTGGTGTATTGCGGGGCCTTGCGGGCTCGCTTGAGACCTGGCTTCTTGCGCTCTTTGGCACGCGGGTCGCGGGTGAGCAACCCGTATTTGCGCAACGTGGGCCGATAGTCGGGGTCGGCTTTGAGCAAGGCGCGAGCGATGCCCAGCCGAATGGCCCCCGCCTGCCCGGTGATGCCGCCCCCTTTCACCAGGACACTCACGTTAAAGCGATTCACGTTGTCGGTGAGAATCAGCGGCTCGGCCAGGTGCCTCAAGTCCCACTCGCGACCGAAATACTCATCTGCCGGTTTGTTGTTCACTATAATCGTGCCATCGCCACCGGGATACAACCGCACCCGGGCGGTGGCTGTCTTTCGCCGTCCAAGGCCTTCGTAATACTGAGTCTCTGCCACAATCCCTTCTCCCCTCAGTCTACCTTCAATGGCTTGGGTTGCTGCGCCTGATGCGGATGGTCGGGCCCAGCATAAACCTTGAGCTTTTTAAACATCTTGCGGCCCAATCGATTCTTGGGCAGCATCCCGCGCACCGCTGCCTCGATGACCCGGTCGGGATGGGTTTGCAATTGCCGGCGTAAGCTGATCTGCTTGAGCCCGCCCGGGTAGCCGCTGTGACGGTAGTACATCTTCTTATCGAGCTTCTGGCCGGTCACGTTGATCTTCTCGGCGTTGACCACAATTACGTAGTCCCCACAATCAACATGCGGCGTGTAGATCGGCTTGTGCTTGCCACGCAAAATGGTGGCGATGCGACTCGCCAGTCGTCCTAAGGTATGACCCTGCGCGTCAACCACAAACCATTCGCGTTCGATTTCGTGCGGTTTGGCCGAAATAGTCTTCACGTTCCTGCAACTCCCTAAAGTAGTAGTGAGTGATAAGTGCGTCTCTTGCTACCTGTTATTCCTCATCATATTCTATCCCCACCAGACACAGGCCACACGCCGGGGCCGGGGGACCCGCAGCCGCTCGATCCCTGGCTTCCAGGAGGCCGGTGACGTCGTCTGGGGTTAGCTCTCCCCGTCCCACGCGCAACAGGCTGCCGACGATGTTACGCACCATCCGGTATAAAAAGGCATTGGCCGTGATCTCAAAGGTGAGTATCTCCCCTTCTGCCCCCTCCGAGGACTTCGCCCCCTCCGAGGACTTCGCCCCCTCCGAGGACTTCGCCCCCTCCGAGGACTTCGCCCCCTGCGGGGGCTTCGCCCCCTCCGAGGACTTCGCCCCCTCCGAGGACTTCGCCCCCTGCGGGGGCTTCGCAAACCACTCGGCCTGCATCACCTCGCGGACGGTGCTATCGCCCTGGGTCGGCTTGCCAAAGGCGGCGAAGTCGTGACTGCCAACGAGGCGACGGCTCGCTTCGCGCATCAGCCCCACGTCCAGCGGCTCCGACACGTGATGGGCATAGCGCGCCCACAAGGGGGAGCGAACCGGCCGATTGACGACGGTATAACGATACCGGCGACATCTCGCGTCGAAACGAGGATGAAAGGTAGGACGAGTCGTCACCAAATCACGGACGGCGACGTCAGGTGGCAAGACGGCGTTGAGGGCGCGATGCAAATCCTGGGTAGTATGTCGCCAGAGAACATCGAAGGCGATCACCTGACCACTGGCATGGACGCCGGCATCGGTCCGTCCCGCCCCCAGAACCCGAACCTGCCTCTGGGTAACCCGTTCAATCGCCTTTTCCAGCTCGCCCTGGACGGTGCGGCCCTGCGCCTGAACCTGAAAACCCAAAAAGTCGGTGCCGTCGTACTCAACCGTCGCCCGGTATCGAAGTTCCATGCTGTGCAAGGGAGCAGGGAGTTGGGAGCAGAAAAGGTTATTCCTCGTCCATAACCTCTTGCTGCCCGCTGCCTGCTATCTATTCCACCAGCGAGATGAGTGCCATCGGCGCAGCATCCCCGTGGCGTGGACCGAGCTTGTAGATACGAGTATACCCGCCCTCGCGATCTTCGTAACGTTCGGCGAGTTCGTCGAAGAGCTTGCGCAAGATCTCGGGGTCTTGCACGTCACGAGCAGCCAGTCGCCGCGCGTGCAGGTCGCCGCGCTTGGCCAGGGTAATCAACCGTTCGGCATAGGGCTGGATGGCCTTGGCCTTGGCTTCGGTGGTGCGAATCTGCTCGTGCCGAAAGAGTTCCATCGTAAGATTGCGAAACAAAGCCTTACGCTGGGCTGAATTGCGCCCCAATTTTCGACCCGCAACTTTGTGTCTCATTATCTAAATTCCTCGTAAGCCTCGATTATGCTCTCGGATAAGCCGCAAGAAAATCGTCCGACTTCAACCTGGTTCCTGCATCAGGCAGCCAGCTCTACCTCAGGCGTCTCCTCTTCCTCCTCCTCGGCGGCCGACGTGTCGGCAGCTTCTTCCATCTCGTCAAGGAAGCCTTTCGCGCGGAGCTTCTCCATCAATTCGTCGAGTGATTTCTGGCCGAAGTTGCGGATGGCCAGAATCTCTTCCTCGCCCTTTTGCAACTTCTCCAGAATCTCGCCCACCTGGGTGATGCCCGCCCGCTTCAAACAGTTGTAAGCGCGGACGGTCAACTCAAGTTCTTCGATGGGCGTCTCGTACATCCGGGCCGGAATGCCCCCTTCTTCTTCCTCTTCGACCACCGGCTCTTCCTCGGTGACGCCAGAGATGAGGGTGAAATGCTGCACCAGGATGCGGGCTGCCTCGCTCAGCGCATCGTGCGGGGTGATGGTGCCATCGGTGCTCACTTCAAGCACCAGCCGGTCGTAGTCAGTCACCTGACCGATGCGCGCCCGTTCCACGGTGTAGCTTGCCCGGCGAATGGGGCTAAAAATGGCGTCAACCGGGATTTCGCCGATGGGCAACTTGCCCCGCTCTTCGGCCGGCGAATAGCCTCGACCCGGCTCGACGACCAACTCAATGTCGAGCTCCGCCTCCGGCGAATCGGCCACGAGCAGGGGCAGGTCGGGGTTGACGATCTCGACGCTGGGGGGACATTCCAGGTCACCCGCCGTGAGAGTGCCTTCCCCTTTAAGCTCCGCGCGCAACCGCGCCGATTCGTTGTTGAAGAGCTTAACGCGCAGTTGCTTGACGTTGAGGATCAAGGCCGTCATGTCTTCCCGCACGTGAGGGATATCGGAGAATTCGTGATGTATCCCGCTAACACGAACCGACGTCACGGCCGCGCCAGGCAGCGACGACAGCAACACGCGACGAAGCGCGTTCCCCAACGTGATACCATACCCGCTCTCCAACGGGCCAATGTTAAAACGTCCGTAATTCTGAGCACTTGCCTCGGTTTCAACTTTGGGCAAGACAAGATTTATTTCCGACAATGCAGCACCCCCCTATAGGGAACAAGGATTTCGGATTGATTCAATTCCCCTAAGTGCCCCATACCCTATCCCGGCACGGGGCAACCTATCAAACAGAATCGAAGGGGACTTCCCGACAGTAATGGCAACACCTATGCTGCACACCCCCTGCCCCGTACCCGCATCCCCCGAAGCGGGAGCGGGCAGCGGCAGGGGGCAACAGCCTCCGAAACCCATAGGACTAACGGCTGTAATACTCAACAATCAAGTGTTCGTTCAAGGTTACGTCAACGTCATCACGGGAGGGCGAGTCGACCACTTTGCCTGTCAGGTTGGGTATATCCAGACTCAGCCAGGCTGGAACCCGACTCTCGTCAAGGGTCTGGGCTATCTCCTTGAAATATGCTTTGCCCCGACTCGATTCCCGCACCGAGATGACATCCCCTGGCTTGACCAGATAAGAGGGGATGTTCGTTTTGCGACCGTTGACGGCGAAGTGACCGTGGAGTACGAGCTGACGCGCCTGCGAACGCGAGCTGGCAAATCCCAACCGATAGACGGCGTTGTCGAGTCGGCTTTCGAGCAAAATGAGCAAATTGACCCCGGTCAACCCCTTTTGCCGCTGGGCCTCACGGAAATAGCGACGAAACTGGCGCTCGTAGACGCCGTAAATGCGACGTGCCTTCTGCTTTGCACGAAGCTGCAAAGCATAGTCGGATTCTTTCCGCCGAAATTGAGCCTGTCGCCCGTGCATACCGGGCGCATAGGAGCGTCGCTCAAAGGCACACTTAGGTGAAAAACATCGCTCACCCTTCAGAAAGAGCTTTTCGCCCTCGCGACGACACAGCTTACAAACTGGACCTGTATAACGTGCCAAGTTATCCTCCTTAAATTAGCTTACATTGAGGGGTTTACAGGCTTGGCGAACCCTTCGTCCCCCTAAAGGCTTGTCCAAACTTCGTATTTTACCGACCCTGCGGTCAGTTCGTGCCTTGATTTGCCAACAAAGGTGCGAAGTCATTAACGGACAAGGTTACTACTCAGCCAGGGCGTTTTTCTCCCGTCATTGCGAGGAG
>JAJRXB010000430.1 GCA_024276515.1 Chloroflexota bacterium | reverse complement strand
TCAACCCACGTCTCAGCACCACAGATCACACCACAGATCGCAATGACGACGATGTCAATCAACAAATGCTCTTTCCGACGGTCAATCCTTGGGTCTTCCAAAGTTGAAAAGTGCTCACTGATACTCGCAATTGGTGTTGGGATTAATCGCATCCTTCTCCTCCAAAAATCAATGTCTGATTTCGGGGAGAATTCTACCCCATCTCCAATTTAAATGCGATTGCCCTATTACTTTGACAAAGGCATTATCAGCACGTCTTGCACCCGCTCCAGCGCCCAATCGATCTCTTCTCGGGTGATGATGAGTGGGGGCGCGAAGCGGATGACGTGGGTGCGAGTCTCTTTGACCAGCACCCCGCGCGCTCGCAGTGCCTCGCAAAAGCGACGAGCGCCCCCCGCCTCCAGGTGCAGCTCCACACCAATGAGCAGCCCCTTGCCTCGAACCTCTTTTATGTGCGGGGAGTTAATCTCCGCCAGCCGTTCCTGGAAATACTCACCCATCCGGGCTGCATTGTCGACCATTCCCTCTTCCGCCAGCACCTTCAGCGCTGTGCGGGCCACGGCGCAGCCCAGCGGATTGCCGCCAAAGGTGGAGCCGTGGTCGCCCGGCTTGAAGACGCCCAGCACCTCCCGCGACGACAGCACCACCGACACCGGATACGCCCCACCCGAAAGCGCCTTGCCCAGGATCATCACGTCGGGCTTCACGTCCTCGTGGTCGCAGGCAAAGAGCCGACCGGTGCGTCCCAGGCCGGTTTGGATTTCGTCGGCCATCGTCAGCACGTCGTGCTCGGCGCAAATCTCCCGGACCGCCCGGAGGTAGCCGTCGGGCGGCACCACCACGCCCCCTTCGCCCTGGATCGGCTCGAAGAGAAAGGCGACAGTGTTAGGGGTGATGGCAGCTCTCAGCGCGTCGGCGTCGCCGTAGGGGATGGTGACAAAGCCAGGGGTGTAGGGTGCAAAGCCCGCCTTGTATTCCGGCTCGGTGGAAAAGGAGACGACCGTCAGCGTCCGCCCGTGGAAGTTACCGGCGCAGGTGACGATCTCCGCCTGGCCGTCGGGCACGCCCTTGACGGTGTAGCCCCACTTGCGCGCCGCCTTGATGGCCGTCTCGACCGCCTCGGCGCCGGTGTTCATCGGCAAGGCCATCTCGTAGCCGGTCAGTTCGCATATCTCCTGGTAAAAGAGGGGGAGTTGGTCGTTGCGAAAGGCCCGCGAGGTGAGGGTCAGAGTACTTGCCTGCGTCACCAGTGTCTCCATAATGCGGGGGTGGCAGTGTCCCTGGTTCAACGCCGAGTACGCGCTCAGGCAATCCAGGTACCGATTGCCCTCCACGTCCTCGACCCAAACCCCTTCGCCCCGATGGATCACGACGTCCAGCGGATGGTAATTGTGCGCGCCGTACCTGTTTTCCAACTCAATCAATTGTCGACTCTTCATCAAGAAGACTGCCCTCCCTGTCAAGCGTCAAACGTCAGGTAACGGTTGCGCGGATTACGTTTGACGTCTGACGTTTGGCGTTTCACGCATCACGGGATCAACCATCAAAGGTCTCCGAACGGTATACAACCTGGCCATCGAACACGGTCAGCCAGACCTGGGTATCGGGGATTTCCTCCGGGGGGATAGTAAAGATGTCCCGATCGAGTGCGATCAGGTCGGCCAGTTTGCCGGGGGTGAGGCTGCCCTGTTGAGAGACCTGGCCGCTGGCGTGTGCCGGTCCCATTGTGTACCCCCACACTGCTTCGGCGACGGTCAGTCGCTGGGCGGGGTACCAGCCGCCGGCGGGCGTCCCATCCCGGCGCTGACGGGTGACGGCGGCGTGAATTCCCCAGAAGGGGTTGGGTGACGCGACCGGGCAGTCGGAGCCGAGGGCCAACACGGTGCCGGCGTCCAGCAAATTGCGGAAGGCGTAAGCCCAGCGCGCCCGCTCGCCGCAGGCCTGGTCAATCATCAGCATATCGTCGGTGGCGTGGATCGGCTGCACCGAGGCGACCAGGCCCAGCGGCGCCAGGCGTTTCAAATCGGCCGGGTGGCTGTGCTGCACGTGCTCGATGCGGTGGGGAGCCAGCGGCCGGATGTCTCCCCCCTGGTGGGGCAGCGCTTCGGTGAATACGTCGAGCAATTCCCGGACGGCCCGGTCGCCGATGGCGTGGATGGCCGCCGAGATGCCGGCCCGGTGAGCGCGAGAGACGATGTCGGCAATTTCTTCCATTGGGGTGAGCGGCAGGCCGGTTCCGGCGTCGGCAAAGGGCTCCAGCATCCAGGCGGTGCGGGGGCCGGTGGCGCCGTCGGCGAAGAGTTTGATGCCGCCAACTCGCAGAGTGTCGTCGCCAAAGCCGGTGCGCAGGCCCAGGGCAATCGCTTCGCTCAATCGCTCGCCGGGCAACATCATCCACACTCGCAGGTTGAGGGCCCTGTCAGCCCGCAGTCGTTGGTAGGCGCGGAAGGCCGGCGGGCCATCTTCGCCGCCCATAATGCGCATATCGTGCACCCCGGTCAGCCCCAACTGGTGGAGGGCGGCCATCGCCTGGCGCATCGCTTCATCGGTCTCGTCGGCCGTGGGCGGAGGGATGACACGGCGCACCAGGTTGATGGCCATCTCGCGCAGCACCCCGGTCGGCCGGCCGGTTTCATCCCGATCAATGACGCCCATCTCGGGGTCAGGGGTGTCGGCGGTGATGCCGGCCATCTCCAGCGCCCGGGAGTTGGCCCAGGCCAGGTGCAAATCGGTGCGCCACAGGATGACCGGGTTGTCGCGTGAGAGGTCGTCCAGGTCGGTCCGGTCTGGCAGACGGGGATGGGGCCAGGTGTCCTGGTTCCAGCCCTGGCCCAGAATCCACTGGCCAGGGGCGGCCTGCCGGACTGCCCGGCGCACGCGCTCCCGGACTTCGGCCAGCGAGGCGGTGTCGGCCAGGGCGGTGCCACGCCGGATCAGTGCCCACTCGTATAGATGGAAGTGAGCGTCCGCCAGGCCCGGCAGAACCCGGCGGCCGCCCAGGTTGATCTGCCGGGTGTGGGGTCGGGCCAGCGCCCGAATCTCGTCGTCGTCCCCAACGGCCAGGATGCGCCCGTCACGCAGGGCCAGGGCGGTGGCGCGGGGGAAGTGGGGATCTTGGGTAGTCAGCCTACCATCGTAGAGAATCAAGTCAGGCACCTTCGCCCTCCAATTGAAAGCAAGATCTCTCCGTTGGACAACAATCCGATGCGGTAACTACTTTGACGCCGAAACATAACATTGTCAAGCTACTATGATGTTTAAGAAATTATTTCGGCATACAAGCCGCCGGCGATAAAGCGATAAAGCGACTGAAGTCGCCCCTGAAGGCTCCAGGCCGAGCGGCGGCCTGCGCCGACGCTGGGCCGCCGGGCCTACAGGAGTGCTATTTACTGACCCTGCGGTCAGCACGGACGGCCCGAAGGGTGCCAGGCACTCTTGGGGATCGAGTCTACACCAAGAATCCCTCGGGGAAGGGATCGTCTGGCGCGAGCACGAAATGGTGGAGGCCAGTTAGATACGCCTTGCCGCTGACTTCGGGGATGATGGCCGGTAGGTGTTCCACGGTTGTCTCGCGCACAATTCGGGCATCAAACGTGGTGCCCAAAAGGCCCTCGTTGACGAATGGCTGCCCGACAGCCAACTCTCCCCGCCGGTGGAGCAGGGCCATCTTGGCACAAGTGCCGGTGCCGCACGGGGAGCGGTCCACGTGCCCTTCGCCATAGACGACGAAATTCTTGCCCCGACCGTCGGCGTGTCCTCGCGGATCGAAGAATTCGACCACGTCTATGGTGTTGATGTACGCGCGTTGGGGGTGTTCCACGCTCAACTGCTCGTTGCTGGCGTCAATGATGGCCATCCCCAGTTGAGCCAGTTGGGGCGCATTGTCTACCGTCAAATCCAGACCAATTTGATCGGCGGAGACCATGACGAAGAAGCCGCCCGTGAACGAAGTGTCCACCTGGATGCGACCCAGACCAGGCACGTCGAGCGGCTGGTCGAGCAGGTAAGCGAAGGCAACTTCGGGACGGATGGAGACGGAGGCGACCGCAAGCTGACCACCACCGACGTCTCGCACGTGGGCCGTCGTGCGCCAGGGACCAGAAGGGGTATCCACCACCACCTGGGTCTCCGGGGGTTGCGCCTCGATGAGCTCCAGTTCGATCAGCGCGCTCACGGCAGCAATGGTAGCGTGACCACACAGGTAGGGATAACGCCGGGCATCCATGTAAACGAGGCCAAAGGCGGCATCTTCGCTCTCTGGCCGGGTGAGGATGGAGGCGAACATGTCGCGGTGCCCCCGGGGTTCGCGGGTGAGACGCAAACGGACGAAGTCCAGGTTTTGGGAAAGATAGAGGCGTTTGTCGTTTGTGGTCTGGCCTGGGATGGGAGGTAATCCTCCCACCACCAGCCGCGCCGGTTCGCCACCCACGTGGGAGTCGATAGTCAAAATCGAATCTTGGAAGAGTTGATGGAAAGCGGCTTCGATTTTGTCGGGGTTCATAGTCTCAGTCCCGTATCCTCTCAAAAAAGCGTGGAGACTTCCGAAGACTTCGGCGAGCTCCCTGGCCCGCGCCTCCCGGCAGGGTAGGTATGCCGCGCCCCAGGTGTCCCGCCCTGAGTCCCGCCGTGAGCGGGACGAACGGCGGGACGAAGGGCGGGCAGGACGGGCAGTCGAGCCGTCTCCAAGACTTTCCCCGAAGGAGACCTATGGGCGGAAGTCTTGCCCCCGGGACATTGTGAGACGGTACTCATACCAATTGCCTGTTGAAAGGCCATCTTTTCCGCCCGCGCCGGAATCCCCATTCCGGCGCTGCGGGGTTCTCGTCGCGTCATCTCGCAGCTCCATCGCGTCATCTCGTAGCCCAGGAATCCCCATTCCGGGGCGATTCCTGATCATCCCTCTGCAATTGGAAGAGATTTCACGGTCTTTCTTGCGACAATTGGTATCAGTCCCACAGGACCTTTTTCAAATCGGTGAATTCTTCCGTTGGACCGTCCACCCGGTTCCGACCCAGCTCCAGCACATACACGTAATCGGCGATTTTGAGAGCCTGTCGAATCTCTTGATCCACCAGGATAATGGTCAAGCCTTCCTTGTCGCGCAAATCGGTCAACATCCTATAAACCTCGGCCGAGAGCATCTTGGCCAAGCCGGCTGTGGGCTCGTCCACCAGGATGAGCTTGGGGTCGGTCATCAGCGTGCGGCCCACTTCGACCATACGCTGCATGCCACCCGATAAGAGACCGGCATCGTCGTTTCGCCGGTCGCGCAGCATGGGAAATCGCTGGTAGTTCTCTTCGAGCTTGCGCCGGATGCGTGCTTTGTCACGACGGAAGGTCCAGGCCCCCAACCTCAGATTGTTTTCCACCGACAGGTGAGGGAAGACGCTGGAATGCTGAGGGATATAGGAGACCCCCAGTTCGATCAAGCGATGCGGGGGCGTGCCGGTGATGTTTTGGCCTTGCAACAGGATTTGCCCGGCGCGCGGTTTCAGGAAGCCATAAATCGCCTTGAGCAAGGTGGATTTGCCGACGCCGTTGGCGCCAAGCACGGTGGTAATCTTCGCTTCTTCAGCCTTCAGCGAGACACCCCGCAAGATGTCGAGATCTTTATAATAGCCCACGTGCAGGTCTTTTATCTCAATCATCTTCGTCTTCTCCCAGATAGGCTTCGATGACGGCGGGGTCTTCTTTCACGATGTCGGGCGGGCCGTCGGCGATGATGTCCCCGTAATGAAGCACAACCAGTCGCTGGCTGAGCGTAAAAATGGAAGACATATCGTGGCTGATGATGATGAAGGATTTACCCTGGGCGTGGACGGTGGTGATGTATTCAAAGATGGTCTCCATCAGTTTGGGGTGAACGCCGGCGAAGGGTTCGTCCAACAGGAGCAAATCGGGGTCGGTCATCAGCAATTGACCCAATTCCAGGAGTTTTTGCTGTCCGCCCGACAGGCTACGGGCATAATCGTTTCGCAAGTGATCTATGGTCAGGAAACTCAGTATCTCCCGCGCCCGTTCTTTTATCTCTCGATGTCCCCTGTCAGACGGGACCGCCAGAGCGGGGACCAGCATATTTTCCATGACCGTCATGCGGCGGAAGGCGCGTGTCACCTGGAAGGTGCGCCCAACGCCACGCCGGGTCACCTCGTTTGCCTTGAGACGGCCAATCTCCTCCCCGTTGAGGATGATCTCACCATCGTCCGGTTTGTAGATGCCGCTGATGGTGTTGACCAGCGTCGTTTTTCCCGATCCGTTCGGGCCGATCAGGCCCACCAATTGGCTACCCGAGAGTCGCAGCGACACGCCATTCAAGGCCTGGATACCGCCAAAGTGCTTGGATACATCCCGGAGTTCAAGTTCCATCAGGCTCCAACCTCCTCCCCCAATTCCGCCTGGGATGCCTCTTCTCGTGACTCTGCTCGGGGGACTGTGCCAGACAGCCGTTGCAGCAGCGGGGCCAGCAGCCCGTTGCGCGCAAAGCGCAAGGTGAGTATCAACAACGCGCCAAAAATGACCAATCGCCAGGCCTCGAATTCCCGCAGCAACTCCAGACTGATTTGGATGATCATCCCGCCAATGGCCGCAGCCGCCAGGCTTTCCACGCCACCGATGATGGCCATGGCGATGACCAGGCCCATTTGTGGCAAGACTATGATGTTGGGGCTCAGGATGGTGATGTAGTGGGCAAAGAAAGCCCCGGCCAGGCCGGCTAACATGCTGGTGATGACGAACGTCAACACCTTGTAGCGTACCACGTCCACACCCCGGGCAGCGGCCGCCTCTTCGTCCTCGCGAATAGCTCGCAGAAACAACCCCACACGGGAACTGGCCAGCCAGTACATAAAGAGCAAGGAAGCCACCAGAATCGCCAACATGGTATAGTAGTCTGGGACTCGGGAGATGGTTTGGGGGAAGAGAGGCGCTACTCGCAGTCCGTGATCCCCCCGGGTGATTTGCGGTTCGCCCCGGATCAGCGTGCGCAAGATCTCCGAGAAGGCGATGGTAAACAGCGCCAGGTAGGCAGCTTTGAAGCGCAGCACCAGGGCGCCGATTGCCAGACCCGCAAGACCGGCGATCAAGGCGCCCAGGATGATGCCGGAAAGTATGGGGGGGCGATAGATCAATGTGCCTGCCGGCATATTGACCTTGCCCAACTCCAGGCAGTTGTCGCCGACCGTATTGATGAACACCAGCCACAGGTCCCTTCCGGGGAGCGGGATCTCTGCGCACATGCCGGTGGGGGCTGTGGTCAGACGCACTAATCTGCCAATGAGTCCGGTGGTGTAGGCGCCGATGGCCATAAAAGCCATGTGCCCGAATGAGAATTGCCCGGCGTAACCGGCCAGCAGTGACCAGCTCGAAGCCAGGATGGCATAGAAGTAGGCGACGATCAGCACGTGCAACCAGTAGGGTGAGTGGATCTGCAAGTAGAGGGGGACAAGAAGGGCAATGACCAGGGCGACCAGCGCCGCCGCCCACTGGGGACGGAACCAGAAGCGACGACCTGTACTTTTAGCGTAGGTAGTCATACTTCTTTCCTCCCAAAGAATCCTCTCGGCCTGAAGAGCAAAACCAGCGCAAAAATGACCAGTCCAAACGCTGTCTTGTAATTGAGCGCCCGACTGGGATCGGGGAAGTAACCCGCCCCCAGGCTCTCCACCAGCCCGATCAAAAGTCCTCCCAGGATGCTGCCCTGAATCGAGCCCATGCCGCCCAACACGATGATCACGTACGAGCGAATGGAAGGGACGGCCCCGACGTCGGGCACAATCAAGAAGCTGGGCGCCAGCAGCGCACCCGCCGTCGCCGCCAGCCCCACCCCCAGGCCAAAGGCCAGGGTGTTCATCCGCAGCGGATTGATGCCCACCACAGCCGCTGCATCCTTGTTTTGGCTCACCGCTTGCAGGGCGATGCCTATCCAGGTCTTATTGATGATGAGCAGCAGCAGGGTCAGCAAAGCCAGCGAGAGGATGCTGGCCGTCAGCCGGTCGGCGCTGACGTTCACGAAACCCAGCCGGACCGCGCCCTGGAAAAACGAGGGCGGGCGATGGGGATAGGGTCCAAAAACCGCCAGAGCCAGGTTCATCAGGAAGAAAGACAGCCCAAAGGTGATGAGAATGGCATACTCGTCGGGGCGTTCGATGCGTCCCTGGTGCATGGGGCGCAGGAAAGCGATTTCAAAGGCCAGCCCTATCAAAGCAGCGATCAACCCGGCCAGGGGCACGGCCAACAGAGGGTGAAGGCCAGTGAATGTGCTGAGGATGAAATACGACGCGTATCCCCCCAGCATGTAGAACTCGCCGTGGGCAAAGTTAATGACTCTCAGGATCGAAAAGATCAACGTCAAACCGAGCGCCATCAAGGCATAGATCACCCCCATGATCACCCCGGTTGTACACAAAGACAGAAAGTATTTCACAGGCGTATACTCCTCATGGGAAGAAACTGGGTCTCCCCTGGCATCTTTAGCGGGGAGACCCAGTTGCCATCAGGCTACGGCGAGGTGTAAAGTGGGCCGGTCGCCCGCTCGACCGGGAAGACGACGTTGGCCTGGTCAACGGATTGGCCTACCTCGGTGTATTGCAAGATGAACACGTTCGGCGTCGGCCATTGATGCCACATCCAAGCCGGTTGGTCGTCGGGTACCGGGTTCTTTGAGTTGTACGGGAACCAGATCTTGCCCAGCACGCCGGCGTGCTCGATGCCCTCCAGCGCCTCGATGATAGGCCCAGGCTCAGTGGAACCAGCCTGCTCGATGGCTTTCAGCAGCACGTAGACCGCGTCGTAGGACTCCATAGCCACTCCGCCGGGCACTTGTCCGTAGCGCGCCTCATAGTTGGCTATAAAGGCTTCGGTGTTTTCGTTCCAGAGCGACTTGGGCAGGCCGACGTAGGTGAAAAAGACGTACTGCCCGCAGTCTCCCACGTTCTCCCAGAACTCCGGGTATTGGGAATCCGTGGTGGCATAGTAAGCGGTCTGGGCCGTGGGTGCCAGGCCCAGATCGCAGGCCTGACGCAACATACGGCTGTTTCCGATCCCGGTGATGACGCCGCCCAACATGTCAGGCGGATCTTGCGCGATACGTTGCAAGATGGGAGTAAAGTCTTCCGTCGCAGGGTCGGCATAGATGACCTCGACGTCGGTGATGCCCAACGCCGCCAATTGTGTCACCCACCCTTCGCCTTGCAGACGGCCGTAATCCGTATCCTCGGTTACGAAGACGATCTTCTTCCAGCCGGCCTCGGAGATGTAGTTGCTGGCGATGCTGCTGTAGTATTCAATGGACGGTGCGATACGGAAGATCTCAGGATAGCCCTTGCCGGTGACATCGTCGGCCCAGGGCTCGGCAAAGACAACGGGGATGCCGTATTTGTGAGCCACTTCCATCTCGGTCAGGGCCACGCCGCTGTGATATTCGCCGGTGAGGGCAACCACGCCTTCCTGGGTGATCAAACGCTCAGTGACGGCTGTACCTCGCTCTGGCAGTCCTTCAGTGTCTCCGAAGATGAGTTCGACTTGCTTGCCGAGCACACCGCCGGCTGCGTTGATCTCGTCCACGGCCATTTCGGCCGCCTGCCGCAACTCCGTTCCACCCTGATAGGAGCCGGGGGCGGACAGTGGGCCAAACCCACCGATCTTGATGGTCTCACCACCGGTGGCGCCAGCTATGGTCGTTTGTCCGGCGAAGTAGGCCTGCGCCTCTTCCGGGCTGGGGATGTAGATCTTCCATCCCACTTCGATCATGTCCGAGTCGGTAATCTTGGCGTAACTGTCGTCCTCGGCGTTCTTCTGGTTGGTGTAATAGGTGATGGCCGGATAGGCCAGCACGTCGCCCAGGAACTTGTCGGCCAGCTTGCTCAGCCAGTCGTCGGCAACCACAACGTAGTCCTGTCCGCCACCCTGTGGCGGCGGAGCAGCAGCCACAACCGGTACCGCTACCAGTAACATGGCTGCGATCAGGAAAAGATTCCAAAGCTTCTTCATCGGTAAAAACTCCTCCTCCCAACTATGTTTGGATAACCAGTGTCGAACGATTTTTGATTCGCCTGGACCTCCCTCCTTTCTCAATGAGGTAAGAGTAAGGGTGGTGACGGGAGGGCGATAACTGAGTAGAGTTATTCGCCTGCCCCCTGCTCCCTACTCTTTACTTCTTGCCTACTCCTTTTTGAATCAGATTATGGGGTTGGATTCTCGTATTTGTATACAATTCCTTCCCAATTCCTGAGTAGCAGGTAACCTGGACCGTCTGAAATCTGATATTGTGGAGCCAGTGGAGTCTTGCCCAGCCCTGGGAGCACTGATTGATTTCCCATTGGTATGCCTGCTTTTGAAAGCAAATCACAGGCACGTGCAGTGTCTTTGGTTATCTCTTTTATCAAGCGCCTCCTTAATACTACAACCGTAGATGCCCCAGGTGACTGTCACCTGCAGGGCCGTAGGTAAAGAGTCGCCTACATCGTGCCAGACGATGGTCGCGAATTCCGGCTATCTTTGCAGGTGACAGTCACCTTCTGCCCCCTCAAAAGGGG
>JAJRXB010000429.1 GCA_024276515.1 Chloroflexota bacterium | reverse complement strand
GTCCTCTTCGCTCAGGATGGGACTGGTCACCCAACGCGCCCGACCGCTGTTGCGAGCAAAAGCGGCCATGCCCTCGGCCGTCACTCGCAGCCAGCCGGCACTAAAAAAGCCCACGCCCCGATCATATCGGGTGGCGTGGGCCAGTACCGGCACAAAGAAATCATTGATGATGTCGGCAGTGGAGGTATCTAAGGTTTTGGGCGGAGGCAATTCGATGAAGCTGCTCATTCCTGAGAAACGTCCAACGGTTGCAACAAATCGGCTGGCGATACACCAAGAGCCTTAGCCAACTTCTCTATGACCTTGGCAGACGTATTGCGCCGACCCGACTCAATCCCCGCCAGGTAAGAACGGTTGACTCCGGCTCGCCCGGCTAACTCTTCTTGGGTTAGCTCCAACTGTGAACGGTAATATTTGACATTTCTGGCTAAAGTCGCTAAAATGTCGTCCACAATTGTTGACTATTAGTAACAAATAAAAGGCCCACCGATGCTTTCCGGCGGGCAATGGGATGAAACGCCTGTAATGTATAGCAAGTGCGATCTGGGTGTTAGTGGGAGCATAACTCTCCCTGGAAAAGCCATTTATGTTTGTTGTTCATCATAACTAGAGTCTGGCGAATTTTGGCGTACTTCATATCTGGGGGATGATAGCCCAGTTAGCCCCAAAGGGGGAGAGCGTTAATCTGGGTAGGGGCGAAGCGGCGCCGCGCCCCTACAACGGGAAAATCGCCAGTGTCCAAATTATAACATGATTCCAACCGCTTTGTAAACTTTACCCGCTGGTCCGAGGAGACCCTTCGACACGACCGACGGACCTTGTGCCAAGTATATCACATCTACCCCCTGCTGACACGCCAGATCTGACGAATTCTTCACAATGTCGCCTCTCTCATCTTCCGTCTACTGTCCACCGTGTCCAAGTCGCCGCCGAATCAGGTCGACCAGCATCCCCACCTCTTCCACGCGCAGCAACGTCACCAGCACGCCGTAGCTCCCCAACCCCACCAATCCCGCGCCCCCGACGACGACCACCTCGTGGAGCAACGTCTGGCCGGGAAAGCGAGCCACCAGCCACGCGGCGGTCGTGAACGTCGTCCCCCCCATCACCAGCGACGCCGCCAGCGCCTTGAGCGCGGTGCGGCCCAATCCCCGTCTGCGAAGCGACCCCACGCGATGCGTCAGCCACAGCATCACCAGCGCGTGGCCGGCCAGTTGAACCGAGTTGGCCAGCACCAGGTCGGTCATGCGCAGGTCGCGGAAGAGAACCGGGGTCAGGGCGGCCATCAGGTACAGGCCGACACCCAATATGCCCACCAGGGCCGGGGTCAGCGTGTTTTGCCGGGCGTAAAAAGCAAACACCAGAGGCAGGTCGACCGCGGCGAAGGTGGTGCCCAGCAAATAGATGCGCAGCGCCAGGGCCGTTTGCCCCGTGTCGAAAGGGGTGAAGTCGCCGTGCTCAAAGAGCAGCCCGACCACCGGCTCTGACAGCACAAACAGGCCAACGACGGCCGGCAGAATGAGTACCAGCACCATCTTGAGGCCGGTGGCCAGCGTCTCCATAAATTCGTCGAGCCCGGCGTTTTGGCGGGGCGAAGCCAGGCGGCTGAGGGTCGGCAGAATCGCCATTGCGATGGCCGCCGACACCAATCCCAGGGGGAATTGGACCAGCGTGGTCGCGTAACGCATCCAGGCGATGCTCTGCTCGCCGGTGCGGCTGGCCAGGTTGCGGTCAATGATGATACCCACCTGGCTGACGACCAGCCCCAGCACCACCGGCGCGTACAGCCGGGCAATACGGCGCAAATCGGGGTGATGCCAATCCAGGCTAAAGCGTAAGCGCGCGTCGCGCAACCCCGGCAACTGCAAGGCCACCTGCATCACCGACCCGACCAGCAGACCCACCGCCAGGCTCTCGACGCCCCAGCCAAACAACCGGGTCAACACCAGAGCCACAATCACAATGCTGGCGTTGAAAACGGCGGCTGTGAAGGCGGGCAGGGTAAAGCGTTTGAGGGCGTAGAGCAGGCCGGCGGTGATCCCCGACAGGCTGAGGAACACTACCGCCGGCGTGGTGATGCGCATCAGTCTGGCGGTGTGGGCCAGCAGTTCGGGCTCAAAGCCGCCGGACATCAGCCAGGCGACCTGGGGGGCAAACAGTTCCAGCAGCAACGCGCCACCGCTCATCACCAGCGCCGCCAGGCTGAGCATGATGCTGGCGACGCGCCACAGCTCGGCCCGGTCGCGCTCGGCCAATTCTGAGAAGACGGGAACCAACGCGCTGCTGACCAGCCCGTCGATGAGCAGGTCGAACAACATGCGGGGCACGCGCCCGGCCACGTCGAAGGCGGAGACCAGTCCGATAGCGCCAAACAGGTCGGCGATAACCGTCTCGCGGACCAGTCCCAGCACCCGGCTGGCGACGTTGCCCAGCGCGATGACCGTCGCCGCGCCGGCGATGCCGGGAACAGCGGGCGGTTGAGGGTCGGCGCCTCCCGTCCCAATCCGAAAGTCTGGTGGTTCCAGGTCAACGTGGGTCATCAATCACCGATCAAATGGGCGAATCAACGAATCAGCGAATCGGCGAATCAGCGAATCGACGAATTTACAGACGCTATTTCTGCTCTTGCCGCTTTGCCGACTCGCCGATCAGTTGAACCAGGCCCACCAGATGGAGCGCGCTCTCGGTCATCGCGTCCAGCCGCTCGGCGTGGGCCAGCGAGGCGCGATAGTAGCCACTGTCGCGCTCGCCGTCGCTGTCGCCGACGAGGGCCAGCACGGCGAAGGTTTGCTGGGCCAGCATAGCCAGGGTCGCCAATTGCTGGTCGGGCAGGCCGGTCTCTGCTTTCACTTGCTCTACCGCGTCGTCGGCGCGGTCGGCGAGGACGCGGATGGGCGGAAAATCGCCAACCTCCGCCCGGCGACGCGCCTCTTCGACAATCGCTTTCAGGGCGTCGGCGGCCGCCTGCGGATGCGTGCGCAGCCCGGCGGCCAGTTGTTCGGTCAGCATTTCGATCATAGCGTCGGTCACGATGCCCGCTCCAGTGGTAAGGATGATTTGATGGATTCGTAGTGGCGACTTGAGTCGTTTTTCCCGCACAATAGCCGACTAAAGTCGTCACTACGATCGGACGCTAGACATTGGATTTCCAAAGAACCCGCCAGGCAAAGCGCGGCAAGGCCAGCATTCGCCGCCAGCGCCAGGGTTGAGTGACGAGTCGGTGCAGCCACTCCAGCCCCCACCGCCGCAACCAGTGTGGAGCGCGCGGGTGCACCCCGGCGATGTAATCAAAGGAGCCCCCCACGCCGATGCACACCGGCACTCCCAGCCGGTCCAGGTTGCGGGCGATCCAGTGGTCCTGAGCGGGCGCGCCGTAGGCCACCAGCAAAACGTGAGGCCGGGCAGCGTGGATTCGCGCGATGATGGCGTCCTCTTCCTCCGGGCGCGGCGACCCGGCGTAGGTCCCGGCGACGACGACGCCGGGGTAGCGGGCGCGCAACACCTCGGCGGCTTTGTCGGCGACGCCGGGCATTGCGCCCAAAAAGTAAAGCCGATAGCCCCGGTCCGCCGACAGGGCGGCCAGCCGCTCTACCAGGTCCACGCCGGGGATGCGCTCGGGCAACGGTCGTCCCAGGCGACGGCTGGCCCACCACACGCCCACGCCGTCGGGCAACGCCAGCGCCGAGGCGTTGATAACACGCCGAAATTCGGCGTCGGACTGGGCGGCCATCACAAATTCCGGGTTCACGGTGACGAGTTGATGCGGGCGGCCGTCGGCGATGAAGGTCTCGACGCAGGCCAACGTCTCGTCGAAGGTGACTGCGTCCACCCGGACGCCCAGGATGTACAGCGTGTTGCGCGAGGACGAGACATTCCCCGAGAATGCTTCTTCAGATGAATGGCTTCGGCTCATTTTCAAAATATTCCGGTTCAAGGGGTGGATGCCGAAAATATCTCGTCTCTGCCGGATGGTGTGGACTCGAGCACCTGCAACACCTGACGGGCAGCGTTGGTCCACGAGAATTTACGGATTTGCGTGTATCCTTTTTCGACCAGGGAGCGGCGCAGGCCGGCATCGGCGATCAGACGAGCCATCCCCTGGGCGATGGCCTCGGTGTCCAACGGGTCCACCAGCAGGGCGGCGTCGCCGGCCACCTCGGGCAGCGACGAAACGTTGGAAGTGAGCACCGGCGTGCCGCAGGCCATCGCCTCCAGCACCGGCAAACCAAAGCCTTCGTACAACGACGGGTAAACGAGGGCCGTCGCGCCGCTGAGCAGAGCGGCCTTGTCGTCGTCGGCCACGTAGCCGGGGAAGAGAACACGGTCGCGCAGCCCCAGAGCTTCCACGCGGGCAAACAGGCCCTCGTAGAGCCAGCCCTTTTTACCGGCCAGGACAAGACGCAACCTGTCGGCCACGGACTGAAGACGCGCGAAGGCTTCGACCAGACGGATCAGGTTCTTGCGCGGCTGGAGAGTGCCCAAATAGAGCAGGTAATCGCCATCGACGCCGTAGCGAGCTTTGACGGCGGCGACGGTCGCCGGATCGTCCACCCGGGCCAGCGACTCGTCGCGGCCGGGGTAGACAACGACGATGCGATCCGGCTCGGCCCGGTAATGGCGAATCAGGTCGGCGCGGGTGGCCTGCGAGTCGGCGATGACGCGGGCGGCCCGTCGCGCGTGACGCCGGGTGGTCCAGGCCAGGTATCGGCGGTCGAAGGGGCGATGCGCCTCCGGGTAGTGCAGATAGCCCAGGTCGTGGACGGTGACGACCGTCGGGACCGGGCAGAACAGGGGCATCACGTGCGCCGGCACAAACAGCACGTCGGGCGGGCGGCGACTCACTTCCCACGCCAGGCGCAGGTGCGTCCACAGACGGGGAAAAGGGATGACACGCACTTCCAATTCGGGGTTCAGAATCCGGAAATCGGAGATGGGGGGTTGGAGGTTGGTCGGCGTGTACAGTCGAAACCGGTGATCACATTCGGTTTCGATGATCGCCCGAATGAGGTGCAACGAATAGGCTTCGGTGCCGGTGCGCTGGGCGCGCGTCGCCCGACTGGCATCAATCCCGATCAGCATGAGCACATTGTACCACACTGAAACGTAAAACGTAAAGCGGATGCACGCACTACGCTAGGGCAATCGCATCTAAATTCGAGTTTGGCCCCAAACCGTCATTCTGCCCGCACCTGCGATGGGGCAGGTGAGCGACGAGGGGGGAATCGCCCCGGAATAGGGATTCCGGGGCTACGAGATGGGGCGATGAGCATCCCG
>JAJRXB010000428.1 GCA_024276515.1 Chloroflexota bacterium | reverse complement strand
GGCTCAAGCCGACTGCTCCTCCCCCGATTCTGGGCAAAGACAGCACGTTTCAACGTGCTTGGGCTATTAGCCCTGAGCTTAAGCTCGGGGCGGGCGTCAGCAAGGCGAGATGTGGGTAATGATAAGCCCTCAGGGGGAGGGTTGGGGAGTCGGTTCCCTGATTCTCCGATCCTTGACTCACCGCTGGAGTTGCCCTGTGTCCGTTTCCGCTGAGCTGCTATCGGCACTGGCTGCTTATCTGCCCCAACCGCTGGCCCGGCAGTTGCGTGATGACCCGTATCGTGACTGGACCGGGTACACGCGCCAGCAGCGGGCGGCCGTCCTCTTTGCCGACCTGGTCGGCTTCACGCCGATGACCGAAGCCCTCACTGCCCGGGGCCGGGAAGGGGCGGAGGAGTTGACGGGCATCCTCGACCAGGTCTTCACGGCGCTCGTCGCCACCTGCGAGGATCACGGCGGCGTGGTGGGCAAGTTCGTGGGCGATGCCCTGACGGTCTACTGGCCAACGGACCGGGGTCGCGGCCTGCCGACAGCGATCCGGCGCGCGCTGACTTGCGGGTTGGCGTTGCAGGCTCAGATGAAGGCGCTTGCCAGGGTGCCGACGACGATTGGCTCCTTTCGACTGGCGATGCGAGTGGGTGTGGCGGCCGGCGTCGTTGAACTCCGGGTTGCCGGCGACCCGGCGGTGGGGCTGGAAGCGTTGCTGCTGGGAAAACCACTGCTGGCGGCGTCACGAGCGCAGAGAGTGGCCAGGCCGGGCGAGGTGGTGGCGCATCCCTCGGCGGCTGCCGAGGCCATCGGCCGCGCGCGGGATGGCATAGTGGTGGTTGACCGCCCGGTCCGCCGGCCACGGCGTCGCCCACTGCCGCCTCTCACCTGGGACTCGGTGTCCCATCCAGACGACGTAGCCGCCCTCATCGCCCGGTTCCTGCCCTCGGCCCTGGCCGAGCGCATCTTGCTGGGACAGAGCGCCTTTGCCGGGGAGTTGCGCCACGTCACCAGCGTCTTTGCCGGGTTGGAGGGAGAGCGCACCGAGTCACCTTTGGACATCGACCTGGGCGGCGCGGTCGAAGCCGCGCAGCGGGTGGTGTCAGCCGCCGGGGGACGGGTCAATCGCGTCAGCATCGGCGACAAAGGCACGATGATCCACCTCCTTTTCGGCGCGCCGACCGCCAACGAAGACGACGCCGCCCGCGCCGTGTGGGCCGCCCGGCTGTTGTGGGCCGAATTGACCGGACAGCACGGCATCGGCGCGGGTCGGATTGGGGTGGCCACCGGAGGGGTGTACGCCGGGCCGGTGGGCGGGCCGACCCGACGCGAGTACACAGTGATGGGCGACGCCGTGAACCTGTCGGCGCGATTGGTGCAGGTCGCCCGGCCAGGGCAGGTGGTGTGCGACGCCCCCACCGTGGAAGAGGCGTCGGGTACGTTCGTTTGGGAACGCTTGCCGCCCGTTCTGATAAAAGGTAAGTCCCGGCCGGTTGAGGTCTGGCTGGCCAGCGAAGTAGAGAGCATCGGCCGGGCTGCGCCCCGACAGGGACCACTCGTCGGTCGCAAGGCAGAGCTGAGAACCTTGAAGGGAATCCTGAAGCGGGCCCGGCAAGGTCGGGGGCAGGTCGTCTCCCTCACCGGCGAGGGGGGGATCGGCAAAAGCCGCCTGTTGCAGACCTGGTTGATGGAGGCCTTTATGGACGGCTGGTGGGTGGTGATGGGCCAGGCGGTCATCACCGGGCGCGACGTACCTTATCTGCCGTGGCGTGCTCTGGCAGCCGAGATGCTGGCCTGCCCGCCCGACGCGGAAATCGAACGACTGACCGAGGCGGCCACCGGCGTTCTGGAAGCGCTGGACCCCGGTCTGGCGGACCGCTGGCCTCTGTTGGGGGACCTCCTGGGGGTGCCTTTGCCCGACACCCCCACCACCCAGAAGATGGAAGCGACCCAACGTCGGCAGGCGTTGGTGGATCTGGTCACGCGCTGGATCGAGGCTCAGGCTGCCAAGACACCACTGCTCCTGGCACTGGAAGATGTCCAGTGGGCCGACGAATCGTCGCTGGCCCTGACGTTGGAGCTGGCACGCACAGTGACCGACCCCTCAACGAAGCACTCACAAGGGATCGTCATCGTGCTGGTGCATCGCCCGCTGCCGCCCCCCGTCTCCGCCACCTGGCAGACGTTGCAACAGGTGGCGACAGAGACGATCACCCTGAGCGAGTTGTCGCCCGAAGAGGTGTGCAAACTGGCGGCCCACCGGCTGGGAGTATCGTCATTGCCCGACCGGCTGGCAGCCCTGTTGGTGGGGAGGACTCAGGGACATCCTTTCTTCGTCGAGGAATTGTGCCGCACGCTGCAAGAACAGAGATTGGTGCGCGTCTTCGACGGGCAGGTGCAGCTTTCGCCCGACTTGTCGTCGGCGGCTGTCCCGGCCAGCGTCGAGGACCTGATCCAAAGCCGAA
Source organism: Chloroflexota bacterium (assembly GCA_024276515.1). Classification (GTDB taxonomy): domain Bacteria; phylum Chloroflexota; class Anaerolineae; order 4572-78; family NAK82; genus JAJRXB01. The sequence goes on along the minus strand of JAJRXB010000428.1, from coordinate 4,527 downwards.
TCGACCGGCTGGACGAGCGGACACGGCTCACGTTGAAGGTGGCGGCGGTGCTGGGGACCGAGGTCTCTTTCGACGCATTGCTGGGTAGCTATCCGGTTCCCATCGAGCCACCCGCGTTGCGCCAGCACCTTACGACGCTGGAACGTTTTGGCCTGTTGCCGATGGAAGCGGCCAATCCACCCACCTATCGCTTCAAACATTCCATCACCCAGATGGTGGCCTACGCTTCGCTGCTGGAAACGCAGCGGCGGGACCTGCACGGGCGGGTCGCCAGGTATCTTGAGGAGACGAGGGGCACCCCAGAGTCCGACTCCGAGACACCCGGCGGGCACACCGTAGACATCCTGGCCTATCATTATGCGCGCAGCAACGACCGGGCCAAAGCCGCCCACTATCTGCAACTGGCCGGCGAGCAGGCCACCCGGCAGGGCGCATACGCCGTTGCATTGGACCATTTCACCCAGGCCCTTGAGCGAGTGGACGAGACCGACTGCGCAACTCGTTGCCCTATCCTGGAAGCGCGAGAGCAGATTTGGCGGACCCTGGGCAATTTGGCGGCACGCCAGCAAGACCTGGAGATGCTGGAGTCTACAGCCAGGGAGTGGGGGGACCCGCGCTGGCAGGCCAAGGCCACCTTTCGGCGAGCAGTTTTTGCCCAGGACCAGGGTGATTATCACACGGCCGATGCCTACTTGCAAAAGGTCATCAGCCAGGCGGCTGCTCTGGCCGACGACTGGTTGATCGGTTTGGCGCTTTTGGAGCGGGGCAATATTTTGTCGGGTTGGACTCGCTACGACGACGCTCTCACCTGTTACCAGGTAGCCGCCGAATTGTTTGCCCAACAGAAGAGAGTGGACTTGCAGGCCGAAGCGGTGCGCGGACAAGCAGAGATGCAGCGTCACATCGGCGACTGGGTGGGCGCGCTCGTTTCGTACGAAGAAGCAGAACACTTGTCGGAAGCAGCCGGCGACCAGGCCGGGGTTGCCGTGCAACGCATCGACCAGGCAGTCCTATATATGCAGCTTGGCATGTTCGAGGAAGCAGAACGAGACCTCCTCGCGGCCTGGGGATGGGCAGAGCAGGCAAATCATCGTTATATTTTGATGGAGAGTGGGGCTGCGTTGGGAGAACTCTACTGGAATCTGGAGCGGAGCGAAGAGGCGTGGCCCTATTTACTCATCGCCCACGCCCTCAGCGAAGAACAGGGCAACCCGTATCATCGAGCGCGGATTCTGCTGGTCAGCGCGGCGTTGCTGCTGGACGACGGCAAACCCGACAAGGCGCTGGTCGGAGCGCGAGAGGCCCGGTCGCTGGCAGCCCAGATCGAGTCGGCTGAGGGCGAGGTGCGAGCGATGGCCCTGGAGATCGAAGCCCTGGCCCAACAGAACCCACCGGCGGCAGCCCACGGCGCATGGGCTGCCCTCGACTGGTTGGAAAAGGCAGAAGAGGCGTTGAGCTCCCTCCCATCCCTCTACCTGGCCCTGGCTCGGACCTTCCTCGCCAGCGGCGACCGGGAGACCGCCCGCGACATGGTGCGTCAGGCGCATCGCCTGGTGCTCAACCAGGCCGACCACGTGGAACCGGCCAGTTTGCGCCGGAGCTTTTTGCGCAACCCTCGGATCAATCGCGTGATTCAGGCGATGTGGGAGAGGTTGGGGTAAAACAGAGGTAAGCGTTCAGCATAGGCGGTTACTCTGCCGAAGATACTGCTCCGGAGCATGACGGTCAAGACTATCAGACCGGCAACGGCCAGGAGGGGGAAACTCACGTAGTACAGATCGGCATAAATCCATCGTCAGTTGTTATGTCACCCTGCCTGCCGAAGTGCCCGGCACGGGTGCACCTGCCCGTCCTGGCTCGCGCCAGCGGGCCAGGGGGGTGCGGCACAGGTGAGCGCAATGAGAACGTCCCCGCCGATGCTGTGGCGGGGACGTTTCTTTTGCCGTTGGTGTTGGGAATACCTGGACTCTGCTGCTCAGTCTGTCCGAGCGACGAAGATCATCTTTTCGCTCTCGCTGTCGAACGGTTCCAAATCGTAAGAGCCGTAGACGGTTTCCAGGCTGTAACCGGCCACGTGCAACAGTAGCTCCATTTCGTAACGATAGACGAACCGCATGCGGAGGGGGAACATGGCCCGGCGGACTATGCCCGCCGGGTCTGTCTCGTCCATGATGAAGGTGACGTGCTGCGTCTGCGTCGCCGGGTCCAGACGGCGGGTGTAAAGACGGTGAACGGTGTGTCCTGTCTTGGGGTCGAGCACCGTGCTCTCGCTGATAAGTCGCCCGTCGGACTCCAGCAGGGCTTGCGGGTCGGGGTGAAACAGGTCGATGACCAGTTGGCCGCCCGGTTGCAGGTGGCGACGAATGCAGCGCAAACAGGCGAGTTGCTGTCCGGTGTCGTAGCAGTGCATAAAGGTGTTGATGGGGATGAAAGCCAGGGCGAAGCGTGTGGGCAGATCGAAGTCGCGCATATCGCCCTGGACCAGAGTGGCCCGGTCGTTCAGGTGGGTGGCGTTGACTTTTGCCTGGGCCGCCGCCAGCATAGCCGCCGACAGGTCGAGGCCGGTAACGTGATGCCCGTCGCGGGCCAGGGGGATGAGCACGCGCCCGGTGCCGCAGCCCAATTCCAAAATCGGCCCGTCGGCGGCCAGGGCGAAATCGCGGTACATTTGCAGGTCGTCGTCCCGGTCGGCGTAGAAAAGGTCGTAAAAACGGGCGAAAGAGTCGAACTCACCCACGTCAGGCTTCTCTCCTCCGCTCGATTTGCCGGCTCAGCATGTCGGCGGCGTGCTGCAAGGCGTCGTTGATGCGGACGGGGTAGGGGCCACCTCCCTGGGCCAGCTCTGGGCCACCGCCTCCCCCTCCTCCCACCATGCGACAGGCCTCTTGCAGCAGCGGACGCATGTCGTAGCTCAGGTCGGCGGCGCGGGCGAAGATAAGCTGTGCCTTTTCTCCCCGCAGGCCCAGCAGGGCGATGTGTCCTGGCTGGGCGGCGATGCGCGTCGCCAGCCGGCGCACTTCCTCCACTTCGCGCGATTCGAATATTTTGCATACCACCGACACCGGTCCCATCACCTGGGCGCCGGCAACCAGGGCCACGGCCTCGTGGTCCAGCAGCAATTCGCGCAGCCGATCCCTTTCCTTGCGGATGGCCCGGGCTTCGGCCTGCATACGGTCAATCGTCTGAGATAATTCTTCTACCCCCACGGTGAGACGCATCGCCAGGTTGCGCGTCAGCGTGTTCAGCGTGCGGTAGTGATTCAGCGCGCGCTGGCCGCAAAGGAATGTGATGCGCGTCTCATCCCCACGCCGTTCGCTGCGCACAACCTTGATGAGTCCCACCTCGCCGGTGTGGGCCACGTGGGTGCCGCCACACGCCGCCCAGTCGAAGTCCTCTATTTGGACGATGCGAATCGAGCCTTTGACCGTGGGGGGCTTGCGCAGGGGGAGGTCGGCAACCTCCTCCGGCGTCGCAAAGCGGGCGATGACGGGCCGGTTGTCGAAGACGATTTGATTTGCCAGGGATTCGGCGTGGGCGACGTCGTCGTCGTTCAGGGTGCTGCGGTTCAGGTCAATCGTGCTGTAATCGTCGCTCAGGTGAAAGCCAACCGTGTCGGCATTGGCCGTTTGCACGAAAGCTTGCGACAGGATGTGCTGGCCGGTGTGTTGTTGCATGTGGTCAAAGCGGCGTGACCAGTCGATTTCTCCCTGAACTTGGTCGCCGGGCGATAACACGTCCCCTGCCTCGACGTGGGATAACACGTGGATGATGGCACGATCCTCTTCTCGCGCCACCACGTCTAGCACCGGCACTCCGTTTTCCCGGAGGGGAAGTGTGCTCAGAACTCCGGTGTCGTGGGGCTGACCGCCGCCGGTGGGGTAAAAAGCGGTGCGATCCAACACAACTGCCAGGGAATCGTTTAAGGTCAGGCGTTCTATCACTCGAGCCCGAAAGGTGGTGCGATAGGAGTCGGCGTAGTATAGGCGATCAGTCATCTTTACCGGCCACCTTGCCCTCTGGTGGTGTGGTCGTGGGCAGGGTAAAGGCGAAGGTGCTTCCCTGGCCGGGAGCGCTTTCCACCCAGATGCGCCCGCCGTGAGCTTCTACGGCCAGCCGGCAAAAGGCCAGGCCAAGACCCACGCCCGCCGGCACGCCTTCGTATTGCACGCGGGCAAATTTGTCGAAGATGCGCCACTGGTATTCGAGGGGAATGCCCGGGCCCTGGTCGGTGACGGAGAAGGTGAAGAAGTCTCCCTGCTTGTGGACTGTCACGCGCACCTCTCCCTGGAGGGGGGAATACTTGATGGCATTGTCGACCAGGTTGACCAGCACCCGGCGCATCATGCTTTGATCGACCCACAGTTGGGGAGGTTCGTCGGGCGTTTTTTCCCCTTCGTGGGTTTCCTGTGGAGAGAGGAGGTGTGTGGAGAAGCTCAGTTTAATCTGCCTGGCCTCGGCCTGGGACGATACCTGGTCCTCGACGGCGCGCAGCAGGTCGTCCACCGCCACCGGTGTGCGGTTGAGGGG
>JAJRXB010000427.1 GCA_024276515.1 Chloroflexota bacterium | reverse complement strand
CTTCGTGCCCCCCCTCACCCGCCAAACCGAGTTTCAGCCGGGCGAACGCTTCACCTTTGGCATCAGCCTCTTTGGGGAGACGATTCAATTCTTGCCCTACCTGGTGCTGGCGGTGGGACAGTTGGGCCAGGTCCAGGGATTGGGGAAGCGGATTCATCCGGCGGCGGGTGGCCGTGGGCATGGCGACTCAAGGCGCAGCAGAAACCGGCCCCAACGCCTCCGCCGGGGGACCTTCCGCCTGGTGAGCATCGAAGAGGTGAACCCCCTCAGCGGACGACAGCGCACCCTGCTGGAGGAAGGAGGCGGCATGGTGCAAATGCCGGCATTGGCCGTCAGCCAACAGCAGATAGCCGAGAGCAGTGATCGGTTGGCCGAAGAACTGGCGGCGAACGGCCATCGGTTGACGGTGGACTTTCTCACCCCCACCCGCATCGTGCACCGAAAACGGCTGATGCACCGGCCCCACTTCTCCCCCCTCTTCGCCCGCCTGCTGGACCGGGTGAGCGCGCTGCGCTGCCAGTTCGCCGGTCAGACCCCATTCCCCAGGGAGGAAAAGGGCCGTCTGCTGGCCATCGCCGACCGGGTGGAGCTGGTCGCCGACGACACCCACTGGTGGGATGTGAAAGGACGCTCCACCCGGCTGAGACGCTCCCAGCCCCTGGGCGGCTTCGTGGGCCGGGCCGTCTACCAGGCCGACAGCCTCGAGGTATGGCGACCCCTCCTGCCCTGGTTGTTGTGGGGGCAGAGCACCCAGGTGGGCAAAAACGTGGTGAAGGGATGCGGGGTGATAGTCGTTAGTCGTTGACCATCAGCCGCTAACGGCTAGTGGCTGACGGCTAACGGCTGCGTTGCCAGGAGGCTCCAATGTCCATTATCACCCATCTCATCGTAGACGAATTCGGCGTCTACGTCGGCAAACACCAGGGTCGCCTGCAGGTGCGCAAGGGCCGACGAGTGCTGCAAGAGGCTCCGCTGATGCACCTGGAGCAGGTGTTGGTCTGCGGGCGGGCGGTGAGTCTGAGCGCCGACGCGGTGGGCGCCTGCGCCGGGCAGGGCATCCCCATCCACTTCGTTTCGTACCGGGGCACTCCCTACGCCAGTCTGTACGCCGCCGGCCTCACCGGCACCGTCCAAACCCGACGCGCCCAATTGCTGGCCTACGCCGACGGTCGTGGCCTGGCCCTGGCCAGGGCCTTTGCCCGGGCCAAAATCAGCAACCAGGCCGCCTTGCTGCGCTACCTGGCCAAATACCGAAAGGGACGCCATCCCGACCTGTATCAAGAACTGCGCTGGTTGGCGGGCGAGATCGAAGACCACCTGGCCGAACTGCGCAAATTGGCCGGCAAAACGATAGACGACGTCCGCCCCCAGTTGATGGGCATCGAAGGCCGAGCGGCACGAAAATACTGGCAGGGCGTCAAACAAGCCGTCGCCGTGGGCGAGAGTTGGCCTGGTCGCAAAGGCCGAGGTGCCAAAGACCCGGTCAACTCGGCCCTGAACTACGCCTATGGCATCCTGTACGGTCAAATCGAACGGGCCATCGTCCTGGCCGGTCTGGACCCCTACGCCGGCTTCGTCCACGCCGACCGTCCCGGCAAGCCCAGCCTGGTGTTGGACCTGATCGAAGAATTCCGCCAGGCGGCCGCCGACCGACCGGTGTTTGCCATCTTCAACCGGGGCACCGCCATCGAACTGGACGAACGCGGGCTGCTGACCCGGCAAAGTCGTCGCATCGTCGCCGATAAAGTGCTGGAACGCCTGGAGAAAGCGGAGCGTTACGAGCGCAAAAAAGTGCCCTTGCGCGTCGTCATTCAGTCTCAGGCCCGACACCTGGCCACCTTCGTGCGGGGCGACCGCGCTCGCTACACCCCCTTTCTCGCCCGCTGGTAGTCGCCGGAATGGAGGGCGGCGCGGAATGTAGCCCGCGAATCCTATTCGCGGACGGCGCCGGAATGGGGATTCCGGCGCTACGAGAGAAAACGCGACGCTACGAGAGAAAACGCGGCGCTACGAAATTCCGCCGTAGCGCGCGAATCCCCATTCGCGGGCGAATCCTATTCGCGGACGCGCCGGAATAGAGATTCCGGCGCTACGAGGGAAAACGCGACGCTACGAGAGAAAACGCGACGCTACGAAATTCCGCCGTAGCCCGCGAAACCCCATTCGCGGGCGCGCCGGAATAGGGATTCCGGCGCTACGAGGGAAAACGCGACGCTACGAGGGAAAACGCGACGCTACGAAATTCCATCGTAGCCCGCGAATCCCCATTCGCGGACGGCGCCGGAATGGGGATTCCGGCGCTACGAGAGAAAACGCGACGCTACGAGAGAAAACGCGGCGCT
>JAJRXB010000426.1 GCA_024276515.1 Chloroflexota bacterium | reverse complement strand
GAGACGCGCCATCCGCTGACACGGACTCCACGGATTACACGGAGGACCCCACCCAGGCTGAGACGCGCCATCCGCTGACACGGACTCCACGGATTACACGGAGGGCCCCACCCAGGCTGAGACGCGCCATCCGCTGACACGGACTCCACGGATTACACGGAGGGACCACCCCAGGCTGAGACGCGCCATCCGCTGACACGGACTCCACGGATTACACGGAGGGCCCCACCCAGGCTGAGACGCGCCATCCGCTTATCCGTTACTCATCCGCTGCCAGAAGGCCGGTTCGCTCGTTGAAAGCTTCGATCAGGTCGTCAATCTCTTCCATCTGGTTGTGGATGCTGGTCCAGTAATCGGGCTTGTACCACTGATCCTGAAGCTCTTCGTGGGTCTTGCCCTGCTGTTCGACCCAGGTGTAGTATTTGAGGTTGTGGATGCGCTTGCGGTCGTAGTAGGTCAGCTCCTGGACGTAGTCTATGCTCTGTCCCAGCAGGTGTTGATGGTAGGCGGCGACGGCGTCGTGGGTGGTGAATTCGCCCCGCTCCTCGGTCAGTTCGCGCAGGCGACTCTGATACATCTCCATCGAATCGGTCAGCACTGTCAACACGACGTCGTTTTCGCCCAGCTCGTAGTATTTGGCGAACTTGATGGACGAGAGCAGGTTGGCCACGCCGGAGATGCCGAGCAGGGGTAGCTGGGCGATGAAGTCCTCGGGCACGCCCTGGGCTGCCAGGTATTCCTGTCCTGCCTTTTCGTTGAACAGGCGGATGAGGCTCATCGTGGCTTCGTCGTCAATGGCCATCACCATGTCGGTGTTTTTAACGTTGTGAACCCAGGGGACGTGCTTGTCGCCGATGCCCTCGATGCGATGGGCGCCGAAGCCATTGTATAGCAGGGTAGGACATTGCAACGCCTCGCTGGCGGCGACTTTGCTGGCGGGGAAAAGTTTCTTCATGTAATCACCGCAGCCGATGGTGCCGGCCGAGCCGGTGGTCAGCACCACGCCCCGGTAGACGTCGGTCGAGCGCATCTCCTGCCCCAGCACCTCTTCCATCGCGTGACCGGTGACCTCGTAGTGCCACAGGTGGTTGCCCATCTCGTCGAACTGGTTGAAGATGACCAGGTCTTCGCCCGAACGGCGCAGTTCCCAGCATTTGTCGAAAATCTCTTTCACGTTGCTTTCGGTGCCGGGAGTTTTGATCACTTCGCCGGCGACCGAAGCCAGCCAGTCGAACCGTTCCTTGCTCATCCCTTCGGGCAAAATGGCGACAGACTCGCAGGCCAGCAGCGCCGAATCATACGCGCCGCCCCGGCAATAGTTGCCGGTGGAGGGCCAGACGGCCTTTTGGGTGGTGGGATCGAACTGCCCGGTCACCAGGCGCGGCACCAGACAGCCAAAGGCCGCGCCCACCTTGTGCGCGCCGGTAGGGAACCACTTGCCCACCAGGGCGATGATGCGAGCGTCCACGCCGGTGAGCGATTTGGGAAACTCCAGGTAGTTGACGCCATCGAACCCGCCGCCGAAGGAGACCGGCTCGTTCTTCCAGGTGATGCGAAACAGGTTGAGAGGGTTGATGTCCCACAGCCCGACGTTTTTCAGCCGGGCTTTGATGTCGCCGGGGATCAGGTTTGGGTCCTTTTGCTGCTTGAACGTGGGGATGATGATGTTGCGCTCCCGCGCGCGCTGCACAGCTCTGTTCAATCGTTCTTCGTCAATCGTCAGGTCAATCATCCTTCGTCCTTCGTCCTCCGTCTTCCGTCGTTTGTCTTGGCTCCTTCGTCGTTTCCTCCTCGTCGAAACCCAGCACCTCGCGCACGAGGTACAGCGGACGGCCTTTCACCTCGTCGTAGATGCGGCCCAGGTATTCGCCGATGATGCCCAGGGTGATGAGCTGCACGCCCCCCAAAAAGAGGACCGTCACCAGCGTCGTCGCCTGGCCGTAAAAGGGAGCGGTCCCCATAAAGAGTCGGGCGTAGACGACGAGCAATGCTGCCACCCCGCTGAGGCCGGCGATGGTAAAACCCAGATAAGTAGCGAGTTGCAGGGGCAGGTAGCTGAAGCCGGTGATGGCGTCCAACGCGAATTTGAGCATCTTGCGGAAGGGGTAGTGCGTTTCGCCGGCGAAGCGCCTCTCGCGCACGTAGTGCACCCCGGTCTGCCGAAAGCCGACCCAGCTCGTCATCCCCCGGATGAAGCGATGCCGTTCTCTCATCCGTTTTATAGCCTCGACCGCTTTCCGGTCCATCAGCCGGAAGTCGCCGGTGTCGAGGGGGATGTCCACGTCGGTGATGCGGTAGATGATACGGTAGAAGAGCTTGGCGGTGAACTCTTTGAACCAGGACTCGCCTTTGCGCTCGGTGCGCACGGCGTAGACCACCTCGTAGCCTTCCTTCCAGCGGTCGATCATCTGCAGGATGACTTCGGGCGGGTCTTGCAGGTCGGCGTCAATGATGACGACGGCGTCCCCCCGCGCGTAATCCAGCCCGGCGGTGACGGCAATCTGGTGGCCGAAGTTGCGGGCGAGGTCTACCACTTTGACGCGCGGGTCGGCGGCGTGCAGTTCGCGCATGATCTCCGGCGTGCGGTCCCGGCTGCCGTCGTTGACCAGCACCAGTTCCCACGGCTCACCTGTCTGATCCATCACCTGGCAGATGCGCCGATACAGTTCGTGCAGCACGACCTCTTCGTTGAAACAAGGAGCCACAATAGAGTAGCGGGGCCTCTCGTTCACGACTCATCTCCATCTCATTCGCATTTGGGTGATAGTGATAGATTTCAGCGGTACGCCTCCCGACGATGTCTGATGCGCAGGATGGTCACCAGGCGTTCGTCGTCGTCAATTTCGTAGACGATGCGGTAGTCTCCCACGCGGATGCGCCACTCGTTTTCCACGCCACGCGCTTGACGATGCCGGCAGGCCGAGGCGTTTCTTCCAGTGACAACAACACCTCGTTGATACGACGTCGCGTTTGGTCGTCAAGTTTGCGACGCTGGCGTTCGGCCCCTGGACGAAGCAAAACCTGATAGTTCATTAGGGCAAATCACCCGTCTCACGCAGTGCCTGACGTAGCGGGATAGACTTCCCTGCCTCCGCCCGGGCCTCTTCCGCCAGCAGATGGTCCACCGCATCTTGCAGGTGACGAGGCAACAACTCCCAATCCGCGTAGTCGGCCAGGAGACGCAAGAACGTTTTGTAGTCGTCGTAGCTGAGGATGACCTCTACCGTCTCCCCCCGGTCATTGTGGACCATTTTGGGCGGGGCACGGAACGCCACCGCTGCTTCTTTGAGTTCTTTGCTCATTTTGACTCTTCTCCAATGGGTCAACGAAATCAGCGAGTCAGCGAATCAGCGAATCAGCGAATGCCTGCACGCAGTGCAGGTATTTGTTGATTCACTGATTGGCTGATTCATGTCATCACCCGCTTCAAATCCGCCAGATCGGGCGCCACGCGGTGGGGTCGCGTGCCGACCCCCTTCACCGATTTCATCGCGCTGACCACGTCCTTGAGTCCGTTGCCCGTCACCAACACCACGATTCGCTCGTCGGGGTGCACCAGCCCATCGTTCACTGCTTTCGGCAGACCGGCGTAGGCGGCGGCGCCGGCCGGCTCGGCGAAGACACCGCAGCCGCGCGCCAGGGCAGGGATGGCAGCCAGAATCTCCTCGTCGCTGACCTGGACGTAGGCCCCGTCCGTCTCGCGCACGGCGGCCATGGCCTTGATCCGGTCGCGGGGCAGACCGGCGCTGATGCTGTCGGCGACGGTGTGGGCTTCGATGGGAGGCTTGCTCAGCACGTCCTCGTCGTTGGCCCACGCCTGGGCCATATAGGCCGACCCGGCTGCCTGCACGCCCATCAGCCTGGGCATGCGGTGGATCCACCCCAGCGCGCGCAGGTCTTTCAGCCCCTTGTGCAGCCCGCCGATGATGCAACCGTCGCCCACGCTGACGAAGATGCGGTCCGGGGCCTGCCAGCCGAGTTGCTCGCAAATCTCGTAGCTGGCCGTCTTTTTGCCCTCGGTCATATAGGGATTGTAAGCGGTGTTGCGATTGTACCATCCATATTCCTGGGCGGCAAGCAAGCACAGATCGAAGGCGTCGTCGTAGGTGCCCCGCACCAGCATCACCGTCGAGCCGAAGACGAGCAATTGGGCGATCTTGGCCTGGGGCGCGGTCTCGGGCACAAAGATGACGTTGGGCTGGCCGATGCTGGCGCACAAACCGGAGAGGGCGGCGGCGGCGTTGCCGGTGCTGGCGGTGGTGATGATCTCGGCCCCCTTCTCCCGGGCCTTGACGATGGCGACGGCGCTGGCCCGGTCTTTGAAAGAAGCCGTCGGCTGGCGACCGTCGTCTTTGACCCACAGGTGCTTGAGTCCCAGTTCGGCCGCCAGCCGGTCGGCCCGGTAGAGAGGCGTCCAGCCGACGGTCAGGGGCGGGACGGGGGAGTCCGGTTGCACCGGCAGCAGCGGCTTGTAGCGCCAGATGGTGCGATTGGTGTTGTGCAGCAGGTCGCCCTGGCTGATGCGGCGGCCAATCAAGTCGTAGTCGTATTGCACGTCAAGGATGCCCTCATGGCCGTGGTCCGGGCAAACGTACTCTACCTCGTCGGGGTGATATTCCTTGCCGCAGATGAGACATTTCAAGCTGAGTACGTGATCCATTGGCAATCCCTGGAAAGTGACAATGGCAAATCGGCAAATCGCAAACTGCAAATCAGATTGGCTGTTCTGTTGATTCGCTGACTCGCTGATTCGCCGATTCGCTCGATTTGCGCCGATACTTTTCGACCAACTTTCGAAGCTGTGCGATGTGCTCCCGCTCGTGCTCCAGCATACGACGCATCACTTTGCGGGGAGTCCACTCCTCACCCTCGTGGATGGTGACGCGGGCCCGTTACTCCTCGCTGAGAGCACGCAGCCGCTCCAGCGCCACGCCTCGGGTGGCGGCCAGCCGAAAGATGGGAGCTTCGGGCCATTGTTTGAGCCGATCGGTGTACCACAGGTCGGCCTCGGCCAGGTGACACAGAATTTCGCGGATGGCGGGGGTGTCGTCGTCTGGCTTCCAGTCGAGGGCATCTTCCGGCAGATTCTTCACCATGTCCATCAATTCCTGGCGCGAGACCGCCATCCAGCGAAAAAGGGTTTCCATCTCGTTGGGACGCAGCGCGTCGTAATCGGTGAGAAAGGTGGTGCTGTCCACCTCTTCGAATTCCAGGTGAACGTCTTCGCTGGCCTTGGGCACCGGCTCTCCCACGTCACGCAACAGGGAGAGATACTCTTCGATGGCGGCCCGGACGTTCTCTCTGGCTTCCTCGATGGTTTTGCCCCGCGCCGAGGCGCCGGGCAAGGCCGGTACGTGAGCCACCGGACCTTTGTCTGTGACCGGATCGCCGATGGTCTCTATGTAGACCAGGTATTTGACCATAGCCAGCCTCCAGTGGTGCGAATCAGCGAGGCGGCGAGGCGTAGGGGAGAGGCATTTTACGCTCGAAGCAGGTTTGTAACCTGCGTTTTAGTTCCCCAAGAGGCGTTTTGCACTCCAACCGGGGGGTTACAAACCCCCTCCGAGCATTCAACTGCCTCTCCCCTACAGGGCCATCTTGCCGATTCGCCGATTTGCCGATTCGCTGATTCGCTGACTCGCTGACTCGCTGATTCGCTGACTCGCTGACTCGCTGATTCGCTGACTCGCTGATTCGCTGATTCGCTGACTCGCTGATTCGCTCAATCGGGCGTGATGTGAGTCCCGGTCTCGCCGGCCAGGGCGCGCTCGATGTTTTCCGGGTTGGTGATGATGG
>JAJRXB010000425.1 GCA_024276515.1 Chloroflexota bacterium | reverse complement strand
TACCGGCAAGTTGCCCTGCGCGACCTGCTGTCCGGCCACACCGTCCGCGAGGTGATGATGACCGACTGCCCGCGCATCCTCCGTGGGCTGACTCTCGACGTGCTGGTGGATCAGGTGGTGCTGCCCAGCGGCCGACGCTGCTTCCCGGTGATGGAGCACGACCGGCTCTACGGCCTGTTGACCCTGCACCGGATCAAGAAAGTGTCCCGGCAGCTATGGACGACCACCCGGGTGGAGGACGTGATGATCCCTCGGGATCAATTGAAAACAGTGGAGCCTGACGACGAACTGAGCGTCGTCTTCGACCGGATGACGACCGAGGACCTCAATCAGTTCCCGGTGGTGGATGCAGAGCACGGGCGACTGCTGGGCCTGGTGGCACGAGACAACGTGCTGGCTTTCCTGCGCGCCCGAGCCGAGTTGAGCAGCTTATAACAGCAGGTTTGCGATGCAACACTGTCCGTTTTGTATCACTGCGTGGGTTGATCGCGCGTGTGCCGGGGCCGGCCTCAAGTTGACAGACCTGGAACGGCGACGGCTGATTGCAGCCATGCTGGCGCGCCGGCATTTGATCCTCAGCGGTCACTCTGGCATCGGCAAGCGCCGGCTGGCCCACGCCCTGGCGCTATCCATCGCGGGGGGACGAGAAGACTACGTCTGCGTGATTCAGGGCCACCCCTGGTGGGCGGCTCAAACCGGCAACATCGCCCGCTACGTCGGCTTGCAGACCAAGTTCAGCACCTGGCGACTGGCCGACTTTATAGGGTTTGCCCGGCACAGCGCACAACTTTCGCCCCAGGTTCGGGCCGTGCGAGATAGCGATGACCACGTGATTTGTGTGGAGCGGATGAGTCCCATCGAGATTGACTTCTACTTTGGGGGACTTTCACAGTGGTTGCTCAAAGACACGCCGGGCCAGGCCGTGTTTGTGTCACTTCGATTAATCGGGACCTACGATAGCGATACGCCACCAGACCTGGATGATCGAATCCTGCGAGTGGCGGCGCTGGTCCATCTGAGCAGTGCGTCGCGTGGGGATACCAGGCCGCTACTGCTATAGGAGGTAATATAAGGATGAAAAAGCAAATTGCACTTTGGACTGTCGTCGTTGTTGTGTTCGGGGCAGTGGTATTTGCCCTGGGCCGTATATCCGGCGGTGGACCGGCTCCACAGAGTCCGCCCGCCTACAGCCTGAGCCCAGGGGTCACGGGTATGATCAGCGGCGGTGCCAGCTACGTGTATGACTCCTCGACGAGCGGCTTCATGCCCACCGAGGAACTGATAGCCGCGGTCCAACGCTACCTGGACCGGCAAGACAACCCCGACCTGACCCTGGGGCATCTGCGAGAGTTCCGCTGGGCCTACCAGGCGGAGATAGTGGAGCGCAGCACCGGCCGCCACGCCTTCGGCCTGATGGTGGGCAAGACCACAGCCCAGATATCGCCCAAGGTTGGCCCGAACCTGTTCTGGAACACCAAATATGGCTCTATGATCGCGGAGGTCGGCGGTGGCTACGGCATGGTGGGCCGCCTGCTGCCTCAGGAACCTGTGAGCGAAATGCCCCTGACCGAGCCCGAAGCTCGAAGCATCGCCGAGGAAGCTACGAAAGGGATAGAGGCCAACCTGAAGCTGGACGATGAATCAGCTACCTTCTACGGCTTCTACGAGTTCCACGTGATTCGGGAAGGCGAGCTCGTGGGTGAACTCGACGTCAACGGCTATAGTGGCCAGGTCTGGTACAAGGAGTGGGGTGAACCGCAACGCAGTGTTCAGAACCTGGTCTCAAGCCAATAAGGGCATATCGCCCGGCGATCTGGCGCGTCTGAGCCTGGTGATGTTCCTGTGGGCACTCTGCTACCCGCTCATTGCCACCGGCCTCTCGATGGCACCGCCCCTGCACTTTGCCGCTCTCCGTTCCTTCGTGGCAGGGGCGGGTCTGCTGTTGCTCGCCTTTGCGCTGCGCCGCCCCCTACCGCGAGGTCGGGGTGTGTGGCTGGGTTTGCTGGGCGTGGGGCTCAGTGCCACCAGCCTGGGCTTTGGCGGGATGTTCCTGGCCGGCGGTGTCGTCAGCCCTGGCCTGGCCACCGTCCTGGCCAACGCCCAGCCGCTGATCGCCGCCGGCCTGGCCTATTTTGTCCTGCGTGAGCGGCTGGGGCCACGCCGCCGGGTGGGGTTGTTGCTGGGTTTCGCCGGCATCGTCCTGATTGCCCTGCCCGGTTTCGGCAGCGAAAATGCGAACAGCACCCCCATCGGTGTGGGCTACGTGTTTCTCGGCGCTCTGGGCGTGGCCATGAGCAACGTCTTGCTCAAGCGACTGGCCGGGCGGGTGGACTTGCTGATGGCCACCGGCTGGCAATTCATCCTGGGGGGTGTGCCCCTGTTTTTGGCCGCCCAGATCTTCGAGGCGCCGGTGCGGGTTGCGTGGAGCCCATCCTTCGTCATCGTTTTGCTGACCCTGGCTCTGCTGGGCACGGCCCTGGCCTTCGCCCTGTGGTTCTCGCTGCTGCACCGGGGGGAGCTGACGCGCCTGAACACGCTCACTTTTCTGACCCCCGTATTCGCGCTCATCATCGGCGCTCTCTTCTTCTCCGAGAGCCTACGCCTGGTGGAGATGGGCGGCATCGTTTTGACCCTGGCCGGGGCGCTGCGAGTGAGCCGATGAGTGGGGGCGAGGCGTTCACCTCTCCCTGCCAGGGAGGGGTCGGGGGAGGGTGGAATCTCGCCCGAAGAGAGATTTGTGCCGGATGCAGGGTGTTTCTCCGGCGTCTCCTCCACCCCCACCCCAGCCCTCCCCCTACGAGGGGGAGGGGCGGACAGGTGGACAAGAAGGTGAAACCTTGTTCGGAAAATCCAAAGTTTTCAGGTTCAAAGGGACTGGTAGGGGCGAGGCAGCCGGGAGGGAACTCTCAATTTCAGGCAGAATCTTTGGACCGGCTGCCTCGTCCCTACCCCGCTTCGGAAGTCTCAAAGGCACTTTGCCTGCGAAATGCTCACCGGGAGACTTCCGAAGTCTGAATGGTGGCACGCCTGAGTAGTAACCAGAAAAAGGAGCGAACAATGACAGACAAGAAGATACGTGTGGCCGTCAACGGCTACGGGGTCATCGGCAAGCGGGTGACAGATGCCGTCAGGTTGCAGCCCGACATGGAACTCGTCGGCGTGGGCGACGTCGTCAGCGACTACCGGGTGAAGGCTGCGGTGGTGCTCGGCCTGCCGGTCTACGCCTCGCTGCCGGAGAAGGTGGACGAGATGAAGGCCGCCGGCATCCCGGTGGTGGGCACCCTGGACGACCTGCTGGCCCAGGCCGACGTGGTGGTGGACTGCACGCCCAAGGGCATCGGTGCCAGGAATCTGGAGCGCTACCGGGCGGCCGGTGTCAAAGCCCTCTACCAGGGCGGCGAGGAGCACAGTCTGACGGGCCACTCCTTCGTGGCCCAGGCCAACTACGAGACGGCCCTGGGCCGGGATGCGACGCGCATCGTTTCGTGCAACACCACCAGCACGGTGCGCACCCTGACCGCGCTGCGCGACGCCGGCCTGCTGAAGAAGGCGCGGGGTGTGCTGGTGCGCCGCGCCACCGACCCCTGGGAGTCGGACCACAGCGGCATCATGAACACCGTGGTGCCCGAGCCCCACATCCCCAGCCACCAGAGCGTGGATACCCAGACAGTGGTGCCGGACCTGGACGTGGTGACCATTGCGGCCAAGGCAGCCCACACCCAAACCCACAATCACTACTGGGTGGTGGAACTGACCCGCCCGGCCAGCCGCGAGGAGGTGCTGGAAGCCTTCCGCGCTGCGCCGCGCATCGCTTTCATCCGCATGAGCGACGGCATCGTGGCCCTCAACAGCACCATCGAGCTGATGAAAGACCTGGGCCGGCCCCGGGGGGACATGTGGGAGGTCGCCTTGTGGGAAGACGTGTTGACAGTGAACGGGAACGAACTATACTATACCTACCAGGTGTACAACGAAGCCGTTGTCATCCCCGAAAACGTGGATGCCATTCGCGCCCTGGCGGGCACGGTGAGGGACGGGCGCGAATCCATCCGCATCACCGACGAGGCCCTGGGGGTGCGGCACGACTTTCTGGCCGCGTGATAGATGTGAGGGAAATTGGGAGAGAGGAGGCACCATCATGAAAGAAGCGATCCTTTGCGTCCACGGCATGCTGTGCGTGGGAGACGGTCGGGGGGTGGAGAAACAACTCCTCCGGCACCCCGGCATCCACCACGTGGACGCCAACTACCTGAACTGCACCGCAACGGTGCACTACGACGAATCGGTCATCAGCCTGGCCGAGATCAAGGCCCTGGTGGGCGAGTGCGGCTACCACTGCACGGGCGAGTCCCTGCCGGAGCACGTGTGCGAGCCCGGCGACCCGGGGGCCGCCGCCCCTCCTATGGACATGGAGCACGCAGCCCACGCCGACCACGCCGCGCACGCGGCTCCGCCGATGGAACACGCCGAGCACGCGGCAGCGGCCCCCGCCACCGTTGAGGAACACGCCGAACACGAAATGGCCCACGAGATGGGTCACGGCCCCGGCATGAGCATGGAGGGCATGGTCCGGGACATGCGCAACCGTTTCTTCGTGGCCTTCATCCTCACCATCCCCGTCTTCCTCTACTCGCCACTCTTCTACCGACTCTTCGGCTTCGACCTGCCCACCCCGTTTGGCGTCGGCCCCGACCTGATCGCCTTCCTGCTGGCGACGCCGGTGGTGCTCTACGGAGGCTGGCC
>JAJRXB010000424.1 GCA_024276515.1 Chloroflexota bacterium | reverse complement strand
TTATACCAATTGCCTGTTGAAAGGCTGTATTTTTTGCCCGCGCCGGAATAGGGATTCCGGCGCTGCCAGGTTCTCATCGGCCCACCTCGTAGCCCCGGAATCCCTATCCCGGGGGCGATTCCTTGTAGGCAACCACTCCAAAGGCTTCGGGCCGGCGCACGACCCGGGAGAAACCGGCTTCTCGCAGTCGGCGTGTGGCCCCTCTGACGACGATACGCCCCGACCTGCTCCCCAAATCGCCAATGTAGTGGAACATGCGACCGCCAGGCTGCAACACCCGGAAAAGCTGGCGATAAAACTCACCTGAGTAAAGGTGGCCCGCCAAACTGAAGGCCGGGGGGTCGTGGATGATGCGCGTGAACGCGCCATCCTCGAATCTGCGGATCTCGTCGAAGCTATCGCCGATGAGTTGCGTAATTTTGGGGTTGTCGAAGAGTGCCCGCGACCACGGGTTGAGCCGCGCTATCTCCAGGACGGCCGGATCGAGTTCGATGGTGATCACCCGCCCGGCGGTTTGGGCCGCCTGGATGGCAGTATACCCCAGGCCGGTGGCCGTATCCAGGACCTGTCCCACCACGGGGGCGATGGTCTTGATCTTCTGCAAGGTGTCCCGGTGCGGGTCGATTCCTTTGATGCGATGCATCGGTATCCCGGAGATCAGCATCGTTGGGGCTTTTGGGGTGGGCATCAGGCTGTAGAGCCGATTTGTCGCCTCGGAGAAGAGCTGGATCTTGCGCGGACCCTGATCTTCGATCACAAAGCAACTGCGCCGAGACGCGCTGATCGCCTCCAGGTCTTCCCAGGCCACGAACTGCCCTTCCGGGAAACGGACGCCTTCTGCCTCTATCCTGACCTGGGTGAGGGTCAACCCCAGGTCTGGCGACACCGGGACGGAGGCCTCACCCTTTTTGCGGGCCCAGGGCTGTTCAGTTCTAAAGATTCTGCGTGTGTCATTGCGAGGAAGCGAAGCGGACGAAGCAATCTCCCGCCTGCAACGTGGGGATTGCTTCGGCAAAATACGCCTCGCAATGACATAACCGCAGAACTGAACAGCCCTGTTGCGGGCCTCCAGCAGTTGGTCTGCCTGGACGTGTGAGAGCACGATTCTCGGCGGGGTGGTCAGCGGGTGGTCACCGGCGGTCATTGCTGTGCCAGGGCAGCGACGACCAGGTCGCCCATCTCTTGGGTGCTCACGGCCGGCTGGCCGGGAGCGGTCAGGTCGGGGGTGCGGTGACCGGCGGCCAGCACCGAATCCACGGCCTGTTCCACGGCGTCCGCTTCGTCGGCCAGGCCCAGGCCGGAGCGGAGCAACATGGCCACGCTGAGGATGGTCGCCAGCGGGTTGGCGACCCCCTGCCCGGCGATGTCGGGGGCGGTGCCGTGGATCGGCTCAAAGAGGCCGGGCGGTTCATTTCCCAGCGAGGCAGAGGGCAGCATCCCCAGCGACCCGGCGAGCATAGAGGCCTCGTCGGAGAGGATGTCGCCGAACATGTTTCCGGTGGCGATCACGTCGAAACTGGCGGGGCGGCGGATGAGGTGCATGGCGCAGGCGTCTACCAGCAGGTCCTCGTATTCCACGTCGGGGTAGTCGCGGGCGACTTCGTGGGCCACCTCGCGCCACAATCGGGAGGAGGCCAGCACGTTGGCCTTGTCCACCGAGGTGAGCTTTTTGCGGCGGCCTTGTGCCAGGTCAAAGGCGACGCGCATCAGTCGCTCGATTTCACCCTCGGTGTAACGCAGGGTGTCCACGGCGGCGCGGCCCCGGTCGGTCTCCTCTCGCCCCTGGGGCCGGCCAAAGTAGAGCCCGCCGGTCAGCTCGCGCACGATGACCAGGTCCACCCCGGCTATCACTTCGGGCTTGAGAGAACTGGCGTCGGCCAGCGCCGGGATGACCTTTACGGGCCGGACGTTGGCAAACAACCCCAGTTCCTTCCGCAGCCGCAGGAGTCCCTGCTCCGGGCGGACCGGGGCGCGCGGGTCGCTCCACTTCGGCCCGCCGACGGCCCCCAGCAGCACGGCGTCGCTGGCGCGGCAGGCGGCCAACGATTCGTCGGGCAGGGGATCGCCTGTTTCATCAATGGCGATGCCGCCGGCCAACGCCTCGGTGAAGGTGAAGGTGTGACCGAACCGGGCGGCCACGGCTTCCAGCACTTTTCGACCTTCGGCCACCACTTCGGGGCCGATGCCGTCGCCTGGGAGGAGGGTGATCGTTGCGTTCATCGTAGTAGACTCCTTTTTATTCGAGTGTTGCTAAGGCGTTCCCAGCGACTGAAGTCGCTACTACCTCCTACAGATTTTAGCCACACCGTTTTCATTCCACCTTCCGAATAACGTCTCCGACCCGCACGGTGCCGGCCTTCAGAACGCGGGCGTAGAGGCCCCGCAGGTGAAGGGTTTTGCGCTCGGCGGCATTGATAAACCGTACGGCGTCTTTGCCGTAGCGATCGGCGAATTTCTTGCAGCCGGTGTGTGGGATCTCGGTGACCTGTATCAAGGCTCTCCCAACGGCCAGCTTCTGTCCGGCGGGGAGGTTGGCTTCGCTCAGGTCGAGGTCAACGATCAAATTGTCCCCGGCCAGACGCATCCGGTCGTCGTCTCTGGCGATCATCTTCAGGATGCGGGAATTCATCAACGAGACCTGCACGCGGGGGTCTGGCCGTCCATCTGGAAGAAGCCGCGGACTCGAAGTTGCCCATCGGTCGCCTTCGACCCCGCCTTCCGGAGACAGGTACACGACCTCGCGAAACTCTCGTTTGCTCTCCTCCGGGCGGATGACGATGGCATCCAATCTGCCTTGATCCTGGGGAGAGGCCAGAACGTCGGGCAACCCGGCCTCAATCTGCCCTGTTGTAAGATGTTTTGTTTTCATAGCCACCTATTTTTTCAAATCTGCGACCGTGCCGCCACTGGCACGCACCAGGTCGTCGGGCGTGACGGCGAAGACGGCGAAAGGGGTGCCGGCCGCGGCCCACACCACGTCGAAGCGGGTCAGGTCCTCGTCCACGTAGACGGGCAATCGGGACGAGTGCCCGAAGGGGGGCACCCCGCCGATGGAGAAGCCGGTAGCCTCTTTGACGGCGTCGGCGCTGGCACGTTTCACCCGCTTGCGGCTCACGCCGCGCAGGGCGGCCAGCTTGCGCTCGTCCAGGCGGTTGGCTCCGGAGACGAGGGCCACCACCGGCTGGCCGTCCACCACGAAGATCAGGCTCTTGACGATCTGAGCTACCTGACAGCCGACGGCGTCGGCCGCGTCCTGCGCGGTGCGGGTCGTCTGTTCAAATTCGACGATTTCGATGGGCAGGCCCAGTTCGCGGGCCGCCTGAGCGACTTTTTGTGCGGAAGGATGCATGACACGGACTCCACGGATTACACAGAGTACGGATTGGGCTGCCCGGCAGGTCATAGACCCGCCGGGGGCAAAGGTGACAGTCACTTCTGAAAGTGACTGTCACCTGAGCAGGGCGTATTCCATGCTGTCGGCCAGGGCACGCCAACTGGCTTCGATGATGTTGGTGCTGGCGCCGACGGTGCTCCAGCGACGAGCGCCGTGCTTGGTGTCAATCAGCACCCGCACGGTGGCGGCGGTGCCGGTGTCGCTGTCCAGGATGCGGACTTTGTAGTCGGTGAGCCGGATGCCGGAGAGCTGGGGGTACACGTCGAGCAGGGCCTTGCGCAGCGCGGCGTCCAGGGCGTTGACCGGGCCGTTGCCCTCGGCGGCGGTGTGCATCAGTTTAGGCCCAACGCGCACTTTGACGGTGGCCTCGGCCAGCAACCCTCGCCCGCGCCGCCGCTCGACGATGACCATGAAGTCAATCAACTCGAAGGGGGGCACGTAGGCAGGATGGGCGCGGCGCAGCATCAGCTCCACCGAGGCCTCCGCTCCCTCAAAGGTGAAGCCCTGGGCTTCGAGTTGCTTGATTTTCTCCAGCACGCCGTGGGTTTGCTCGCCGTTGATGTCCACGCCAAACTGCCGCGCCTTATCGAGCACATTGCCCCGCCCCGACAACTCCGACACGACGGTGCGCCGCCGGTTGCCGACCAGGGCCGGGTCCACGTGCTGGTAGGTGGCCTCGTTTTTCAGCACGGCAGACACGTGAATGCCCCCCTTGTGGGCAAAGGCGCTGGCCCCCACGTAGGGCAGGTGGTCGTCGTGAGACAGGTTGGCGACTTCGGCCACAAAGCGAGAGAGTTCCGTCAGGCGGGCCAGGTTTTCGGGCGACACGCAGGGAATCCCCATCTTCAGTTGCAGATCGGGGATGAGGGTGCACAGGTTGGCGTTGGCCACCCGCTCGCCGTAGCCGTTGATGGTCCCCTGCACGTGGACGGCGCCGGCCCGAACCGCCACCAGCGAGTTGGCGACGGCACAGCCCCCATCTTCGTG
>JAJRXB010000423.1 GCA_024276515.1 Chloroflexota bacterium | reverse complement strand
TGGGGCCAAACTCGAATTTAGATGCGATTGCCCTAAGGGGCCAGGGCTTTTCAATGTTCTAGCGCGAGCAAGGTGACAGTCACCTTGTTCGGCATGACACGTTGACAAAAACGGTAAGAAATGGTTGTCAAGTGCCTTCCTCTCGCCAAAAGAATCGGAGGTGACTGTCACCTGGGTTAATTCTTTGAAAAGCCCTGTAGGGGCGGCGGGGCTTTTCAGTTCCATGGCGAGTTGAGCGCATTGGAACCGCTGAGGCCGCTGAGGGTCGTCAGCGGCCTCGGCGATTCCACCTTGCCACAAAACTGGCTGGCCTCCCCGTTAAGCGTTGATGATGTTTGGGAGCGCGAGGGCTTGCCCTCCCTCTCCCAATTTGGGAGAGGGAGGGGGCGCAGGCGGGGGTGCGCGAGGGCAGGCTCATTTCACGTGAGAACAAATTTTTGTGATGAATGTCACTGGTGGGGGGTGACACGTGATACTGTTTGAATCTGGCTATTTATGCTATGTTAAAAGCGCAGCATCGGACAGATTGAGGGACAACGATGTCCCGCCGACTCTCCTCCTCCAGCCGGCAGATGAATTTTTTCATCTGCCGGTTTTCCTTGTTTGGCCCTCCCCCTTTTTCGGCAACACGATCTCTCACCCTGTTGCTTCTCCTACCCACTTATGTTATACTGATTTTCGTCTGGCCTGCTTATGAAGTCTTCAATCTACGAGCATAGTCGAAGCCTGCCGTCGCCCCTGTGTGGGATGACCGTGAGCATATTTATCTTCGTGCTCATCGCCTGCACAGGTGCGTCGCCCAGAGGCGCTCTGCCGCCGCCGACCTCTCGCCCTGCATCGGCCTCTCCCGCTTCCACCGGTCGGGCAGAGTCCGGCACGACGGCTGCGTCACCTTCGCCCTGGCCGGCTCAGGCGACCCCGGGGCATTGGGCCTTCGCCTCCGACCGGGCTGGTGCCGGTGACATTTTCGTCGCCGGGCCGGACGGGGTGCTGGTCAATCTCACCCATCACCCCGCCGGCGACTGGGATCCCACCTGGTCGCCGGCCTGCGCCGACCCGACCAAAACCTGTCGCATCGCCTTCACCAGTCACCGCAGTGGCGACAGCGAGATCTGGACGATGGACGCCCAGGGGCGCAATCTGCGCAACGTCACCCAGCACCCGGCCTGGGACTACTGGCCTGCCTGGTCCCCCGACGGCCGGACCCTTGCCTTTGTCTCCGAGCGAGACGGAGACCCGGAGCTGTTCGTCCAGCCGGTGGACGGCCAGCAGGCGACCCAACTGACCTTTAACAGCGAGAGTGATCGTCTGCCCGTCTGGTCGCCGGATGGCTCGCGCATCGCCTTTGCTGCCGTGCGCGGCGGCGTCGAAGAGATCCACGTCATCAACGTTGACGGCAGCCACGAGCGAGCGGTCACGGCCTGGCCGCTGCGGGGCACGGCCCCCGCCTGGTCCCCCGACGGCCGCCGCATCGCCTTTGTCGGCTGGGACGAAGAGGACCAGCCCGGGATTTACGTCGTCGGCCCGGAGCCGGAAACCCTCCAGGTGCTATGGGAAGGGTCTGCCTGGATTGGCTCGCTGACCTGGGCGCCGATGGCGCGGAGCGCAGCTTTGGAGCGTCGGCAGGGGACGGGGGAAGGCTGGCTGTTCTTCACCTCCTGGCAAGATGGGGACCACGAAATCTACGCCCTGCCCGCCGCCGGGGGAACGCCGGTCCGCCTCACCCAGAACCCGGCCTGGGACGACTTTCCCGCCGTCCGTCCTGGCCTTTCTTTTGCGCCGACCGTCGCCGAGCCTTCAGAGACTCGGTCGTCGCCGACGCCCCCGCCGGGCGACGGCTTTGCCTGCGGCGTGAACATGGCCGATTTGGGTAATGCCTACCTGGTGCGCGACCTGGGCTTTGGCTGGGCCAAAGGATACGTCAACTGGGAGACGGTGGAGCCGGAGCCCGGCCAATATCGCTGGGTAGACCCGGACAACATCGTGGCCGCCTATGGAGGCTATGGGGTGCGCATCCTGATGCGTGTCCACGGCACCCCGGCCTGGGCCAAACCGGCGGAGACCTTCCTCAGTCACCCGCCAGACGACGTGGCCGACTTTGCCCGCTTTATGAGATCGCTGGCCGCCCGCTACAGAGGCCGGGTTGCTGCTTACGAGATCTGGAACGAACCCAACCTGAATTACGAATGGGGCTACCTGGAGCCGGACCCGGCCGGCTACACCGCGCTGCTCAGGGCGGCCTACCAGGCCGTGAAAGCCGTGGACCCCGAGGCCCTGGTCGTCAGTGGCGGGCTGGCGACGACCGGGGACGGTTCGGCCACGGCCATGGGCGACCTGGCGTTTTTGCAAGGCATGTACGACGCCGGCGCGCGGGGCTACTTCGACGCGCTGGGCAGTCACCCTTACGCCTTTGGCCAGCATCCAGATTACCAGGACCCATGGGGGCTGTCGCTGTCGCGGGTCGCTCAGCAGCGAGAAGTGATGGTAGCCAACGGCGACGCCGAAACCCCGATTTGGATCACCGAAACCGGTTGGGTATTGCGCGCCAGTTGGGACCTGGTAGAACACGAATCCATCGCCGTGGACGAAGCCCGGCAGGCCGAGTATCTGGCGCGGACGTATCAAAAAACGCGCGAAGAGTGGCCGTGGGTCCGGGCGTTGTTCCTGTTCAACCTGGACTTCAGCACGGTTCCCTGGTATCCTGCCGCCGAGCCGATGCGCTGGTATGCCGTTCTCAACCCGGACCGCACGCCGCGACCGGCTTACACAACCCTTAAACTTCAAATATCAAATGCGTATTGTCGTTAAACTTGGAACTCACACACTCACCGATGGAGGTGATCGTCTCAGCCGTCCGCGTATGATAGAGCTGGTGAAACAGGTGGCTCGTCTGCGCGCCGAGGGGCACGAGATGCTGCTGGTGTCGTCGGGAGCTATCTTTGCCGGGCGCGAGAGGCTGGGCCCGCCACCTCGTCGTAAAGACATCCCTTTCAAGCAAACGCTGGCCGCCGTGGGCCAGGTGCGGCTGATGGGACTCTACGAGCAATTCTTTGCCCTGTACGACACCCCCGTGGCCCAGGCGTTGCTGACCCGCGCCGACCTGGCGAATCGGGGACGTTATCTGAACGCGCGCAACACGTTGCTCACCCTGGTCCGACTGCGCATTGTGCCCATCGTCAACGAAAACGACGTGGTAGCCATCGAGGAGATCAAAATCGGCGACAACGATAATCTATCGGCGCTGGTGGCCAACTTGGTGGACGCCGATTTGCTGATCATCCTCACCGACCAGGCCGGCCTCTTCACCGCCGACCCGCGCCGGGAACCCAACGCCCGGCTCATCCCGGAGGTGACGACCATCGACGACCGGGTCCGTCGTCTGGCCGGTGGCAGTGGCTCTGGCGTGGGCACCGGCGGCATGGCGACCAAAATCGAAGCGGCCGAACTGGCGACTCGCTCCGGCACCGACGTGGTCATCGCTGCCGGCGCAGAGCCCAACGTCCTGCCGCGCCTGATCGCCGGCGAGCCGCTGGGCACGCGCTTCCCGGCAATGGTCAGCCACGTCGAGAGCCGCAAGCGATGGATTTTGGCCGAGTCTCCCCGGGGCAACATTTTGGTCGACAAGGGGGCGGCTCAAGCCCTGATCCGGCAGGGCAAAAGTCTGCTGGCGGTGGGTGTCATCGGCACGAGCGGCCAGTTCAAACGCGGTCAAACGGTGCGACTGATGGCGCCGAACGGGCGCGAAATTGCCCGAGGCATCACCAATTACAACGCTGCCGACCTGGCTCTCATCCGGGGCCACCGGTCCGACGAGATCCCTGCCATCCTGGGCTATCAATACGGCCCCACCGTCGTCCACCGCGACGACATGGTGCTGGTTTAGGAGTTGGAGATTAGAGATCGGGAGATTGGAGATGAAGATCGGGCTTATCAGCGACACGCACCTGTCGTCGGGCAGGCTGCCCGAGGCGATCCTCGACGCCTTCCGAGGAGTGGATATGATTTTGCACGCCGGCGACCTGGTCACTATGAGGGTGCTCCGCCATCTGGAAACCGTCGCGCCGGTGACGGCCGTGCAGGGCAACATGGACCTGCCCGGCGCCCGACTCAATTTGCCTTTGAAAACGGTGGTCCAGGCCGAAGGCCACCGGATTGGGTTAATCCACGGCCACCACGTCCCGCACCCCAACCGGGTGTTGCCGCCACCGCTGGATTTTGAAGCGATGCATCGCTACCTGTTGAGCGAGTTCCAGGGCGAGGGCGTGGATTGCATTGTGTACGGTCACACGCACCAGGCGCACGTCGAGACCTATCGAGGTGTGCTCGTCGTCAACCCGGGTTCGGCTACCCGGGGCAGGGGCGGTCACGGCACCGTGGGTTTGCTCACCATCGGCCAGGACCGGATCCGTGGGGAGATTATTCAACTTTCATAAGGGCTGGGCTCTGGCGAATCTGGTGACCCGGCTATACCTTGTGGAGCGAGGCACGCCCACGTGCCGTATCCGGCGACGACCTGTGCCCCGAATGGGGGAAGCAATCTCCTTCTCGCATTTCTGAGATTGCTTCGCCGCAAAAAATGCGGCTCGCAATGACAGGCTGAGTAGTTCCGCTCGTCAGGGGTCTGTGACCCCTGACCGGGTGCGGCATGAGATCGGTCATTCCTCGATTCGCCAGAGTGGAGTAAAAGGGGGGAGAAAGGCATTATGTTTGCAGAACTCAAGGAAAAGGGAGAACGTGCCCGCCGGGCGGCCCGTCGGCTGGCGACGCTCGACACCGCCACCAAAGACAACGCCCTCAAAGCCATCGCCGAGACGATTATGGAGCGCGAGCCGGAGATCCTGAGCGCCAACGATCACGACATCGACGCCGGTCAGGAAGCAGGGCTGAGCGAGGCATTGCTGGACCGTCTGCTGTTGACCGTCCATCGCCTGGAGGGCATCGCCAACGACGTGCTGGCCGTCGCCGCGCTGCCAGACCCGGTCGGCGAAACCTTCGAGGCCCGCATGCTGCCCAACGGTCTACGCATCGGCAAGCGACGAGTGCCGGTGGGCGTCATCGGCGTTATTTACGAGTCGCGGCCCAACGTCACCGTGGACATTTCGGCCCTGTGTCTCAAGTCGGGCAACGCGGCCATTTTGCGCGGCGGCAAAGAGGCGGTCCACACCAACCGGGCGCTGGCGGCGGCGGTGGCCGAAGGCTGCGAGAAGAGCGGCGTCCCCCAGGGGGCCATCCAGCTCATCAAGTCGCCGGACCGGGCGTTGGTGAAAGATATGCTGACCGCCAACCAATACATCGATATGATCATCCCTCGCGGGGGGGCTGGTCTGCACAAATTCGCCCTGGAAAATGCCACCATCCCGGTCATCACCGGCGGCATCGGCATCTGCCACATCTACGTGGACCGGGACGCCGACCCGGAGAAGGTTACTCCCATCGTCCACAACGCCAAAGTGCAACGCCCCACGGTGTGCAACGCCCTCGACACGCTGCTCATCCACCGCGACGTGGCCGAAGCCCTGTTGCCCCAAATTGCCGACGACCTGGCCCGCGCCGGGGTCGAACTGCGCTGCGAGCCGCGCGCTCTTTCGATTTTGGTCGGTCATCCGGCCGTCCGCTCCGCCGGCCCGGATGACTTCGACACCGAGTTTCTGTCGCTGGTGCTGGCGGTCAAAGTGGTGGATAGCCTGGACGAGGCGCTGGATCACATCTACCGGCACGGCACCCAGCACTCCGACGCCATCGTCACCGAGAACTACAGCCACGCGATGCGCTTTGTGGACGAGGTGGACTCGGCAGCGGTATACGTCAACGCCAGCACCCGCTTCACCGACGGCGGACAGTTTGGCCTGGGGGCCGAGGTGGCCATCAGCACTCAGCGATTGCACGCCCGCGGCCCGATGGGATTAAAAGAGTTGACAACTTACAAGTGGGTAATCTTCGGCGAGGGGCAGGTGCGGGGGTAATCGCATTTTTTGCCCAGATAAACCCCTGTGTTATACTGACTGCGACAAATTAAGGGGAGTGATTTGGACCCGGCATCAATTGGTCGCATCCTATGCGGGGCTCCCGGTCACGATTATCACCGTGTATGAACCCCGACCACCCAGGTGGGTCACACCAACC
>JAJRXB010000422.1 GCA_024276515.1 Chloroflexota bacterium | reverse complement strand
GCATCGTTGGCGTTGATGCGGAAGAAGTTGGTATACCCCTTTTGCGTGAGACTCACCTCGCTGGCGGTGGGGGTGATGACGACGATGGGCAGGTCCTTGTAGATTTCCATCGCGGCCAGGGTCTGACCGCTGTTGTAATGTCCGATGACCCCCAGCACCCGCTTGCCGCCGGCCACGTCGGCGGCGATACCCTCGGCGACGGACACAGCCACGTCGGAGTCGCTCTCGTCGTCAATCCCTTCCACCACAACGCGATAGCCCTTCAGCCCACCCTGCGCGTTGACCTCGGCTGCCTTGAGCCGGGCGCCCCCCAACACCGTCTGACCGCCGTTGGCCTGAAATCCGCTGAGGGGCACGGCCACGTAAACGAACACGTCCCCCCTGGTGGGTTCCGAAGCAGGGCCGGGTCCGCCGCAGGCGGCGGCAATCAGGGCGAGGATCAGGGCCGAAAGGATTGCAGGGTATCTTTCCTTCAGGGAAAGGTTTCGTCGTTTTCTCATAATTCGATTCGCTCCCTAACACTACAACCGTAGATGCCCCAGGTGACTGTCACCTGTAGGGCCATAGGTAAAAAGTCGCCTACGTCGTGCCAGACGATGGTCGCGAATTCCGGCTATCTTTGCAGGTGACAGTCACCTTCTGCCCTCTCAAAAGGGGAAGTGCGGTTGTAGTACTAACACTTGACCGCATATTTTGGTTGATGTATGATGTAAGGCATAATCCACGCCAGGAGGTGAGGATTGTGCACAGGTCACAAATTATGTTGAAAGAGCACCAACACGCCTATCTCGTCAGCGAGGCGCAGCGCCAGGGCAAGTCTATCTCGCAGATTGTGCGCGAGTTGATTGACGAGCATATGGCCCGCAGCCGCGACCTGGAAAACGACCCCTTTTTCGACATCATCGGTATGGTGGAAGGGGATGGCGAGCCAGTCGGTCGAAGCATCGACTATTACGTCTACGGCATTGATCGAACTGAGGACCAGGAATGAGACGCATTCTTCTCGACAGCAGCGCGTTGGTTGCTATGGCTGATCGGCGCGACCCAGATCACCACGCTGTCACCAACTTCATCCAGGCAATAAAAGACCAGGCTTCTCTGATCACAACGGACTATGTGCGTGACGAGGCAGTAACGGTGATGAAGAAGCGATACGGATATGAAGCCGCCGTGCGTCTAGGTCGCAAACTCCGGGCCAGCGATTTCTGCCGGT
Organism: Chloroflexota bacterium; assembly: GCA_024276515.1. GTDB lineage: Bacteria > Chloroflexota > Anaerolineae > 4572-78 > NAK82 > JAJRXB01. Next base: position 1,368 of record JAJRXB010000422.1, on the reverse strand, counting down.
ACCACGTCCTATCGCCCCAGGACGAAGCTACCAGCTGGGCCATCTTCGAGAAGTACGACGACAAAGCGTGGAGCTACACCGACTGCTCCTGCCTGGCAATGATGCAGCGTCTCCACGTCACCGAAGTCCTCTCCCTCGACGCCCACTTCCATCAGATGGGCGTGCAGGTCTGGCCGTAGCTACCGGGCCTGGTACACCTCGTCCATTGCTTCGCTCAAATCCTGCAATTGCGCCACCTGCTCGTCAATCTCCTGGCGCAGCCGGTCGGCGCGACCCTTTTCGGCCCCGCGCAGGTCAATCGCCTGCAACTGGGCGTAGACGGTCCCCAGCGCGGCCAGGGTGCTCTCCAACTGATACTCCGCCTTCTCCATCGTGTTTTGCAATTTGCTCAACTGCTCCCACTGGCGCTCTTTGTCGGCGATGGTGTTGCGCAGCGTCGCCTGCACCGCTGGATCGTCCTCCTGGACCAGGCGTCTCTTAAAGTTTTCAATGGCGCGAGGCACCGAGCGCAAGTCTTGTTTGATGACCTGGTTCAACTCGTAGGCGTCCAGGCGAGTCGCCAGCCGGTAGATGGCCTCGATCCAATCGTCCACCGGCTCGGTGGCGCGGGCCAGCCGGTCGCGGAGCACCCCCTCGCGAGTGCGCCGGACGGTGTTGGCGATGAGGGCCCGGTATTCCAGCGCCTTGTTGATCTGGGCCTGCAACTTTCGAGACCGCAATCGCCTGGGATTGTATTGCTCACGCAGCATCGCAGCCACCACCCGGGCGTTGTCCTCCTCGTCGGTCAGGCTGCTGACGAAGATGACCGCCTCGGCCAGCAGGCCAACGCCGAGGGCCACCAGGGCCCACGACGGAGAGAGAACTCCTTTCAAAACGGTGGCAGCCGCCCCCGCCAAGAAAGCAGAGATAACCAGGGTGAGGGCGATCATCACCGCGCTTTCCCAGCGCAGGAGCGCATACCAAAAGATGGCCCGGCGGGCGCGTCGTTCCAATTCGTCGGCGAAGCTGTTTCGTTTGGCCATATCCCCTGCCTGGCTGGTGCGTGAGCGTTCAGCGGGAGCATTCCCCCTCCCTCGCAGGGAGGGGCCAGGAGTGGGTGGGGAACCCTCAGCCGAAGGCCCTCCCCCTCCCTGGGGGAGGTGTTTCTCGGTCTCCTCTGAACGCTTACGCCGGTGCGATAGCAATACACTTCATTGGTGGTCATCCTTCGACAAGCTCAGGATGACCACTTTGCCAAGCTCACAGCCTTCGACGGGCTCAGAGGGTGTTTTAAAAGTGCTCGTAGTGACGACTTCAGCCGTTAATTGCCTGCATTATGGGCCTAGGAACGACTAAAGTCGTTACTACCAATGCGTAAATTGCGACTTT
>JAJRXB010000421.1 GCA_024276515.1 Chloroflexota bacterium | reverse complement strand
TGATCGTCACACAGACCCCTCTCGAAACCTTCGCAAGGCTACCCTCAACGACTCCCCTGGGCCGAGGTTTGGATTTTGGGAACGATACAGCGCCCCGCCAGTCCCAAAGATCACCACGCTCTCCCTCTGTTCCAGCTCTCGAAACGGCAGACAGGGGGCATCCTTTTCAGGTGGGTCCTCGAACCCCAGGTGATCCTGACCACCTTCGCCGCCCTGATTGCCTTCGCCGTATACCGGCACACCCTCCTGCCCACGGTCAGCTTTTGGGGGGACAGCGCCAAATTTCAGTACATTGCCCAGGTTTGGGGCATCCCCCACCCGACCGGCTATCCCCTGTACATCCTGCTGACCCGGGTCTTCACCCTGGCTCCCTTCGGCGACGTGGCCTATCGAGTCAATCTGCTTTCGGCCATCTGCGGCGCGGCTGCGGTGGGATTCCTGGTCCTCGCTGCGGTGGAGATGACGCAGGACAGTCTCGCCTCCAGCGCTGCCGCCCTGACCCTGGCCTTCAGCCCCATCTTCTGGTCCCAGGCCGTCGTCGCCGAAGTGTACGCCCTCAACGCGCTATTCGTGGCACTCTGTTTGTGGCTGTTGCTCCGTTGGCGGACGAGGGGACAGGCGAGCACCCTCCACGTCTTTCTCCTGGTTTACGGTCTGAGCTTCAGTCATCACCTGAGCATGATTCTGCTGCTACCGGCCTTTCTCTTTTTGATCGCCCAACGGGAGCCACGGGCTCTCGTGCAACCACGCAACCTTCTTTTTGGGCTGCTGGGCCTCGGGTTGGGGCTGGCCCCCTACAGCTACATTCTGATCCGGGCAGCGCAGGGGGCGGTCTACAGCGAGTTTCCGCCGACGGCCGGGCGCTCGCTGCTGGCCGCTTTCGTCGATTACGTCAGCGGGGCCGAGTTTCGGAGCGGATTCTTCGCCATCTTCGCTCAGGGTTCCGCGGCCCTGCTGACCAGAGTGGGATTCTACGCCAGGCTACTGGGAGAGCAATTCCGCTGGTGGGGCGTGGGACTGGGTCTGCTGGGATTGCTCTCCCTCTGGCGGCGGGATCGCCCCCTGGTCGTGAGCCTTCTCCTAGCCTTCCTGGGTGAGACCATCTTCCCCCTGGGATACGACGTCATCGATCCCGAAGTCTTCTTCATCCCATCCTATCTGATTTGGACGCTGTTCGTCGCGGCCGCGCTGGGCTGGCTGTGGCAGACGGTGAGCGGTCTCGCTGAAAGACGACACCTGATCTCTGGCGTCGGTTTGCTGCTCTTTCTCGCCCTCTGCATCACGCTGCCCGGCCTGTCTCTGAGGCACAACTGGGCTGCCGCCGACCAGAGTCAGAATTTCACGGCCCGTCGCTGGGCCGAGGCCTTTTTGCAGGGGGTGGAACCGGACGCACTGATAGTGCTCCCCCAACCCTATTTCTACAGTCAGAAGCAAGCCCTTCTGTATATGATGCTGGCCGAAGGGGTCAAGCCGGGCCTGGAGTTCATCGAGGAAGCGGAAATTGACAAATGGGTCGGCCAACGCCCCATCTACCTGGCGGTGTGGATGCCGGAAGTCGCCGAGCGGTACGAATTACAGGCCGTGGATTCGTCCGATCTGACCCTGGCCGACTTCCTGGCCGAACTGCCGGAAGAAACGATCCTGGCCGTGGCGGTCAAAGACGAGGCCTCGCTGGGCCTGAGTGAGGAAGGGGCCAAAGCCTGGGGGATGGTAGGGGGGCAGGCGGACTTGCGGGGCTGTTTTCGCTGCGCCCACGCCCTGATCGGGGTCAAAGGCGCTCCGCCCGGCACGGCCCTGGAGACAAGCGGGCGCAAGTCGCTGACCCTGCAGGTGAAGAAAGGGGCCGAGATTGGGAGCACCGGCCTTCGCGCCCCGGTAGAGATCACCGTCCGCTCGGCCGGTTTTGACGACGGAAACCTGGGAGAAATCTGGGTGAACGGGCGTCAGGTCTCCCCTCAACACCGGGGGTACAACGTCGTCGCCCTCGACCCGGGAACCGGGCGCCTCCTGGCCGCCGTCTACGCCGATACCTTCGAAAGTGACCTGGTGGACAACGTTCGCAAATACCGGCTGCTCCCCTACTGAAGCTCGCGGGCCAGCGCCCCCCACTCGTCCAGGCTGAGCGATTGGGCGCGGCGGCGGGGGTCCACGCCGGCCCGGGTGAGAGCAGCGGTCACCCGGGAGACCGGCAGGCCCAATCCGGCGGCCAGAGCATTTTTCAGTTGCTTGCGTTTTTGCCCAAAGCCGGCGCGGACGACGCGGAAGAAAGTCCGCGCATCGGGAACCTCAACCGGCGGCGCGTCGTGGGTGTCGATGCGAATCACCGCCGAGTCCACTTTGGGAGGTGGGACAAAGGCCCCGGCCGGGATTTTGGCGACGATCCGAGGCCGGCCGTAAAACTGAACGCTCACCGCCAGCAGACTCATATCGCCCGGCCCGGCGACGATCCGTTGAGCGACCTCCCGCTGCACCGTCAGCACCAGCCGGCGGGGAGGGGACTCCGCCTCCAGCAGATGACGAATGGCGGCCGAGGTGATGTAATACGGCAGGTTGGCAACGACGATGTAGGAAAGGGGAGACCGGAGATCAGGAGCCTCTGGCCCACGGACCAGCGCCGCCGGGTCAAGTTGCAAGATGTCTCCCTGCACCAATTCCAGGTTGGGCAGGTGAGCCAACTCCTTTTGCAGCAGATGGATCATCCCCTCGTCCAATTCGACGGCGAGCACCCGCCCGGCAGCCTGGGCCAACAGGCGGGTAAGCGTTCCCAGGCCAGGGCCGATCTCCAGCACCGTATCCTCGGCCGATAGTTCCGCCGCCTCGACAATTTTCCGCAAAATGTTGGGGTCGGCCAGGAAGTTTTGTCCCAGCCCTTTACGCGGGCGCAGGCCATACTTGTCTAGCAGCGCCCGCACCCCCGGCGACGCATCAGCGGATGAGGAGCGGATAAGCGGATAGTCACCCTCAACTTGTGGCATACATCTGTGCCCTCCGTGGCAGCGGATGGGGAGCGGATAAGCGGATAGGCACCCTCAACCTGCGGCACATCCGTGTCAACCATCCGCGCCCTCCGTGCAATCCGTGGGGTCCGTGGCAGCGGATGGGGAGCGGATAAGCGGATAATCACCCTCGACTTGTGGCACATCCGTGTCAACCATCCGCGCCCTCCGTGCAATCCGTGGGGTCCGCCCGCCCTGGCTCTGCCCGGCAGGCCGGGGTGTCAGCGTTCCTGCGGCCAGTTGGGGAGCACGTAACGTATCTGGTCGGCGGGGGGGATGGGGGTGAGAACGTAAACGTCTACCCAGCGATACCAAAGCGGGGGATCATCCTCGTCGAAGCCCAGGTCAATGTGACGGCCCAGGACAGAGCCGCCGGTATCACCGGCCAGCGCTTTGCCGTAGCCGGGCACGTACACCTCGGTCCAGAGAGGGATGACCTTGGGGTCCACAGCGATGATGCCATAGCCGGCCTTCAGGCCGGTGCGGGTGATGCCATAGCGCGGGTGATCTTTGGCTTTGCCCGACGTGGCGGCCGAGTACGAAGTAGCCAACGCCCGAAAGTGCCGCCAATATTCAAAAGTGCCGTCGGGCGTTTCCAGCGTTTGAACCGTGATTTTGGTGCCGTAGGCGATGATCTTATCGCTGGGCGGATGATCTATCCATTCGTCTTCCATCACGCGGGCAATTTCCTGCCCGTCCTCGTATGTCACCCGGTAGCGACGCTTGGTTATCCCCGATTCGCCAGGCTGGACCAGTTGTTGCGTGTCGATGGGCATATCGGGGTCGGGGACCCACCTGGTCTCAAAAGGAATAGGTTGTTGCTCGATCTCCAGCGCTTCGCTGACCCGCACCACACGGATCGTCATATCTTCGGCGATGGGCGTGTGGGGCGGGGGCAGACTGTAGTCTTGTCCCATCAGGGCCACCCCCTCCTGCGCCAACACCTCGCCTACGGTGTGACGCTGTGTGCGGGTGCGGATGGTGTGCCCATCGGCGCTGATGACCACCGGCGTCGAACGCTCGATGTAAATTCGCAGGCCAGGCAGAACACGACTGCCCAAACTGGGGGTGATCCGGTCGCCCAGGTAAAGAAAAATCCCCTGCGCCAGCAACGCCTCGCCGACGGTCGCCTGGGTGGTGTAAAAAGTCACCGACACCCCATCGTCGGTGAGGATCACCGGCACCGCACGACGCAAGACGATACGTACCGGGGAGGGGCGGTTCTCCAAAGAGAGGGTACTGGCCAGGCCCGGGCCACGATGGCCCTTCTCGCCGAGGGCGGTCTGAGGAAGATCGGCGTCCAGGTTCCAAAGTTGACCGTCAACCAGCACCTCGTCATACGGTTTGACGGCGACCCCCGCTTCGGCCAGGATGTCGGCCACGCGACGGCGCTGAGTGCGCATCTCCACGCTGCGCCCGTCGGCTTCGATGGTCACCGGGCGTGCCAGACGAACCCGGACGACACTGCCAGAGACCAACTCCGCGTCGGGCGGCGGAGCGATGAGGTCTTTCGGGTGCAGGCGAATGTCGGCCTCTCGCAACAAACCCCGGACGGTGGCCTGATGGGTGCGCAGGCGATGAGGCCGGCCATCCACAATGAGAGTGACCGGCACGCTGGTAACGTAATAACCAACACCCAGGACTCCCCAGGCCAGCAAGGCCAACAAACTGCCTATCAGACGCGGCGATGGTCGCCAGCCGACGATCAACCGCAGCAACCGACGAGCGACGTGCCAACTACGTTGGGCAGTGCTTGAGGCGACGGGAGAAACGGCCAACGTGGTCTCCAAAAAATAGTAGCGCCCCAGCGATCAGCGTCATAGCATTGGAGACATTCAGAGATCACGATGCTAAAACGCCAGGGCGCCAAGACGCAGATCAAAGAGGTCGTGCACCCCCTGTCGAACTCGGCCTCCTGCCTTACCGACATCTGCCAGCTCCAGCCAGGCACGCCTGCGTCACCCGAGAGTATCTGCTTATGGCTGCTTCCTTCCGGACCTGACCAGGTTCACAGACTCTCGCCGCGCAGGACCCAACTTTCCACACCGCACAATGCCGGCAGTCACAGAAGGCTCAAGCCCTCGAGGGGGAATTCGATCCCGCTATGGCGGATTGCGGGTACAGGGCACCGCCAGCTCCCCATCTAGCACGACCAGGCGGAGAGGGCGGGATTCGAACCCGCGAGGCTGTTACACCTACACGATTTCCAATCGTGCGCACTAGACCAGACTATGCGACCTCTCCACTGGTTCCTCTCCCGGCGCAGACAGAGCTCCGCCACCGGAGAGGTCCCCATTTGGGGGGACAGCCCCCCCTTCAGGGGACAGGCCCCCTCTTGGGGGACAGGCGGGAAGGGTGGGATTCGAACCCACGGCGGAGCAAAGCCCCGCAGCGGTTTTCGAGACCGCCCCAATCGTCCACTCTGGCACCTTCCCGCCGAACATTATAACATAGGCATTTCGGTCGAGCAAAAGCATGCCCTCTTTTTGAGGTGACCACCGGCATTTTGGTAGTGGTAGAAAAGTAAGTGATATGTCATTGCGAGGGAGTGAAACGGACGAAGCAATCCCCGTGTTGCAGGCCGGAGATTGCGTCGCTTCGCTCGCAATGACATCTCCCCGTCACTTACAGTTTAACCACCGCCGGCATTTTAAAGATAGGCTTTTAGAATCCGCTCGCGCATGGCCGGGTTGCGGAAGTGGACGAGCCCCTCGTGGATAAGTCGCAACCCTTTGCGAAGCAGCGGGCCATAACCGGCGTGGGCGCAACGCCGACAATCGGACGGGGAAGCAGACAGGGGGAGGATAGGGGCCAGGCTATCGCACTCGATGAAAACGTCGGCCTCGGCGGCGACTCGTTCGCGGTGGACCACGCCGCCAAAGCCGATCACCAACTCCACCGCCGGCCGGGCCATCAAATCGGAGATGCCGTCGCCCACCAGCAACGCCCGCCCTGTGTGCCCCGCCCGCAACTGGCGCACGATGCCGGCCTTGCCGTGGGTCTCGGTCAGTGGACCGGCGTCGTGGTCCAGATAACGTTCGTCGGGATTGAACCTCTCCCGGTCCAGGTGGTAATCCCACCAACGGCCGGCCAGTCGGTTGAAGGCCACGTCGACGGCGCGGATGTGTGGGCGCGGCACGCCCAAACTCTCGCCGAAGGGGATCACCGCCGGGGCCAATCCCCCGCTGACGATGAACACCTGTCGCTTCAGATGGTGCAAGGCCGCGATCAACTCGCGGGCGTCGGGCACTACGCTGGCACGATACAACCGTTCGATGGCCCGGATGTCGGCGCGGGTGGGGCGCAGCAACTCCAGTCGCCGGTCGTACACCGACGACAGGTGCACTTCGCCGTCCATCGCGGCGGCGGTGAGTCGTTGCACCTCGTCGAACAGACCCTTCAGCCGGGCCAGTTCGTCGATGCCTTCGATGCGGGTCAGGGTGCTATCGCAGTCAAAGAAAACCAGGTCATACGCCCGCCAGCGGTGCATCGTTCTCTGGCTTGCTCTCACCCGCCTCGGCTTGCTCTACCAGGCGCACGATGTCGGTGTGGCTGACGATGCCAACCAACGCGCCGGTCTCGTCGAGGATGGGGATGGGGTTAGCCCGCTCTTCCACCATCATCGTGGCGATGTCTTCCACGTCGGTGTCGGGGCTGGCGGTCCGCACCGGCTGAGTCATAATGTCCTGAGCGGTGGTCCCCAGCACGCGACGCACGTCGTCCTGGTAGCGGCGGGGACTTTCTAAAAAGATCAAACTGTCGAGGAAGGGCAGATAGATGGGGAAATGAACGCGAGCATGGCGTTTGATCAGGTCAATCTCGGTGACGATGCCCACCACCTTGCCCGCGTCGTCTACCACCGGCGCGCCGCTGATGTGCTTCTCGCGCAGCAACCGGGCGATTTGGGCCACCGGCGTGTCGGGCGACACGGTGAAGACGGACGAAGTCATAATTTCTTTGGCTTGCATAAGCGGGCCTCCTGAGCACAACGAGCCACCAAGCGCAACGCAAAAGTGGGAAGGAGAGAGTATGGGGATCAAAAGAATCAGGGATCAGAACACAAGCGGAGCTGTCCTTGTCCGTGGTCACCGATCCCTGGTCATCAATCTCAACATGGGCCCTGCAGGATTCGAACCTGCGACCAACCGGTTATGCATCCCACTACAGCTTTCGCTGCCCCTTTCGGGTTTGTGGGCTGGACTATCCCTTCACCCCTATAACAGGGGTGCCTGCCGTCTAGTCTCTACACCTTCCTCAATGTTGTAGAGGCTTGGCTCGGGATTACCATATCTTGCGACTTAGGCTTCCCCGAATTTGACAGGTTTCACCTGGAGATTACTCCCCAAGCAGCCCTTGACAGAGAGTCATATCGAGGATACGATGCAGTTATGAGTACACGGTCTAACTGTATTGTGTGTGGTGCTCGACTGCAAGGCAAACAGACAAAATTCTGTTCATCTGCCTGCAAGAACAAACACCACCAGAGTTATGAGTCTCAGAAGCGCAGAGGACTTGCCAGAAAGCTCAAGTTGGTAAAAACCGCAGGCGGCAGTTGTTCCATTTGCGGGTATCGCAAGAACCTGGCGGCCCTGGTTTTTCACCACACGGACTCTACGGATAAGGACTTCAAGCTCGACATGCGCTCTTTATCCAACCGAAAGCTAGAGGCCGTGCTGACGGAGCTAGACAAGTGCATTCTGGTATGTCGCAACTGCCACGCTGAGCTACATAACCCTCACCTCGACTTAGACTCCCTATTTTGAGCCGGCCGCTCTAACCACTGAGCTAAGGGCCCACACAGAGCGGGCAGCGGGAATCGAACCCGCATGACTAGCTTGGAAGGCTAGGGCTTTACCATTAAGCTATGCCCGCGCGCCGGCAGGATGTCTGCCTCGCCTTTAAGGATACTCAGGCTGGTTGGAATTGTCAAATCAGAGAATCTACAAATCAGCAACCCTTTGATTTGTAGATTTACTCCGCCCAGCCACGGGTGCGCTCGACGGCTTTCTTCCAGCCGCGATAGCCCTCGGCGCGGCGGGCCTCGTCCCACCGGGGGGTGAACTCCCGGTCCACGTCCCAGTTGGCACGCAGTTCGTCGAGTCCGCTCCACAGACCGGCGGCCAGGCCGGCGGCGTAGGCGGCCCCCAGGGCGGTCGTCTCGTGGATGGTGGGTCGCACCACCGGCACGCCGACGATGTCCGCCTGCAATTGCATCAGGAAGTTGTTGACGGTGGCCCCACCGTCCACCTTGAGGGCGGCCAGCTCGATGCCGGAGTCGGCACGCATCGCCTCCAGCACGTCGCGGGTCTGATAGCAGATGGCCTCCAGCGTGGCCCGCACCAGGTGAGCCTTGTTGACGTAGCGCGTCAGGCCGACGATGACCCCCCGGGCATCCATGTCCCAATAGGGGGCAAAGAGGCCGGAGAAGGCGGGGACGAAATAGATGCCGCCGGCGTCTTCGACGGATTGGGCGATGGTCTCGGTCTCGGCGGCGTCTTTGATGATCCCCAGGTTGTCGCGCAGCCATTGGACGGCGGCGCCGGTGATGGCGATGGAGCCTTCCAGGGCGTAGGTGGTCCCGCCGGGCAGGCCGTAGGCCACGGTGGTCAACAGACCGCTGTTGGAGGGAACGACCTCGGTCCCGGTGTTGAGCAGCATAAAGCAGCCGGTGCCGTAGGTGTTTTTGGCCTCGCCGGGGGTATAGCAAGTCTGGCCGAAGAGGGCAGCCTGCTGGTCGCCCAGGTCGCCGCAAACGGGGACCGACCCGCCGAGCGGGCCGTCTGCCAGCGTGTGACCGTAGTGCGCCGGGTCGGACGAGGGGCGGATCTCGGGCAACATCTGGCGGGGGATGCCCAGGATGTCCAGCAGTTCGTCGTCCCAGTCCAGGGTGCGCAGGTCCATCAGCATGGTGCGCGAGGCGTTGGTGACGTCGGTGACGTGGGCGCCGCCGTCCGGCCCACCGGTCAGGTTCCAGATGAGCCAGGTGTCTATGTTGCCGAAGAGGGCTTCGCCCCGGTCGGCCTTTTGGCGCAGGCCAGGGACGTGGTCCAACAGCCACTTGATCTTGGGGCCGGAGAAGTAGGTGGCGATGGGCAGGCCGGCTTTGGTGCGGAAGGTCCCTTCCAGCCCGTCGGCCTGGAGCTGCTGGCAGATGTCGCGGGTGCGCGTGTCTTGCCAGACCACCGCATTGTAGAGTGGTTCGCCTGTTTTCGGGTCCCAGACGACGGTCGTCTCGCGTTGGTTGGTGATGCCCACCCCGGCGATTTCGGCGGCGGAGACGCCGCTCTCGGCCAGCGCGCCGCCGATGACGCGCCGGGTTTTGGCCCAGATTTCCCCCGCGTCGTGTTCCACCCAGCCGGGTTGGGGGTAGATTTGCCGGTGTTCTTCGTACAGGGAGGCGACCACCTGTCCCTGGCGGTCGAAGATCATAAAGCGGGTGCCGGTGGTGCCCTGGTCCACGGCGGCTGCGTACTTGTAAGTCCCTTTTGGGGATTTGGGGATCATCGCTACTCCTCGCTGAATTGGTGTGAAGCGTGGTGCGTGATGCGTGGTGCGTGCTGCGTATTGCGTGTTGCGTGCTTCGTGATAGACACGCAATACGCAGTACGCAGTACTAGATTATCAGGGCGGCTGCGCCGTCAATCTGGCTGGTTTTGAGGGCTTGCAGCGCCCGGTTTGCCTCTTCCAGGGGGAAGGTTTGCACCTCGGTTTTGATGGGAATCTCGGCAGCGATCTTCAGCAGCTCTTCGGCGTCTTGCCGGGTGCTGTTGGCCACGCTGCGCAGGGTGCGCTCGTAATAAATCAGGTCGTAGGGCATTTCGGGGATGGGGCTCATATGGATGGCATTGATGGCCAGCGTGCCCCCTTTGTCGAGCACGCGCAGCGCCTCGGGCACAATCAAACCGACCGGGGCGAAGGTGACGCTGCTGTGCAGTCGCACGCCGGGGTCGTCGCGGGCGTCGCCGACCCAGACCGCTCCCAGCGCGCGGGCCAGTTGCCGGTGACTCTCGCCCCGGGTGAAGACGTACACCTGGCAATCCCAGTGCCGGGCGATTTGAATGGCGATGTGGGCCGACGCGCCAAAGCCATATAATCCCAGTCGCTGGCCGGGCCGGATTTCGCTCAGCCGCAGCGCACGGTAGCCGATGATGCCGGCGCACAGCAGGGGAGAGGCCTCGGCGTCGGTGAAGACGTTGGGGATGGGGTAGGTGAAGTCGGCGGGGGCCAGGGTATATTCGGCGTAACCGCCGTCCACGTGCAGGCCGGTGAATTGGGCCGACTCGCACAGGTTCTCGTCGCCGCGCCGGCAATATTCGCACTGGCCGCAGGTTTGGTGTAGCCAGGGCACTCCCACCCGGTCGCCGACCTGGAAGCTGGTGACGCCCTCCCCCAGCGCGTCCACCACGCCGACGATTTGATGGCCCGGCACCACCGGGATTTTGGGCAGCGGTAGTTCGCCCTCCACGGTGTGCAGGTCGGTGTGGCAGACGCCGCACACGCGCACCCGGATGCGGATCTGGCCGGGGCCGGGCTGGGGCGTGGGCAACTCGGCTAACGAGAGGGGAGATTGTTCAATCGGGGCAGAAGCAAAGAGCGTCATTGCTTTCATTGCATCATTCTCCTGTAGGGTGATCGGGCCCATTATAGCAAAGATTGGCACATTCGTCATCTTGCCTTTCACTATTCAACGAACGAAAAATGGTGTCATTCGTCTGTTCGTGCCATTTGTGGTTAAGCCTCAAGGCCAACACGCTATTTTGTCCAATAGAGAATTTGACGAGAAAAAGAAGAGTGAGTATAATTTGCTCCGCAGTTCAATAGTCCTCGGTAGCTCAATCGGCAGAGCGGCCGGCTGTTAACCGGTTGGTTGGAGGTTCGAGTCCTCCCCGAGGAGCCTGAACTTTGATGGCGGGCGGATTTTCAGTCGGGTGT
>JAJRXB010000023.1 GCA_024276515.1 Chloroflexota bacterium | reverse complement strand
TTCTAGCGCGAGCAAGGTGACAGTCACCTTGTTCGGCATGACACGTTGACAAAAACGGTAAGAAATGGTTGTCAAGTGCCTTCCTCTCGCCAAAAGATCGGAGGTGACTGTCACCTGGGTTAATTCTTTGAAAAGCCCTGCCTCAGCCTTGCGAAGGTTGCCGACAGATGGATTTCGGAAACGCCGATGGCAAATTATGCTGCGGCATCGGCACCAATCGGCCCCAGAAACCTGAATCCTATGACTCGTGACATTCGTTCGATACGCAGCGTGCTCATCAAGACCATGCTGCTCAACTTTATAGCCACCGCGGTGAAGCTGGGGGTGGGTTTGTGGACCGGCGCCCTCAGCCTTACCGCCGATGGCCTGGACTCCTTCTTCGACGGTCTGTCGAACGTCATCGGGTTGGTTGGCCTGCAACTCTCGGCCCGCCCCCCGGACGAAGATCACCCTTACGGCCACCGCAAATTCGAGACGCTGGCAGCGCTGGTCATCGCCTTCCTGCTCTTTTTCACCTGCTGGCAACTGTTGGTCAGCGCGGTGGAACGGCTGCAGGCCAGGACGGTTCCCCAGGTGACGCTCTGGAGTTTTGCGGCGCTGGTTTTCAGCCTGATGGTGCAGGGGGGGACGGCAATTTACGAATTGCGACGGGGGCGGGCGCTGGGCAGCGAGGTGCTGGTCGCCGACGCGCTGCACACCCGGGCCAGTATGCTGGTTTCCCTGTCGGTGGTGGCCGGCCTGATCCTGACCGGGCTGGGACTGGCCTGGGCCGACCCGGTGGTGGCCATCCTGGTGGCGGTCGCCATCGCCAGGGTGGGGATTGACATCTTGCGGGAAAATCTGCCGGTTTTGATGGACGAGGCGACGGTAGACTCTGAGCGCATCGCCAGCGTGGTGCGCCAGGTGCCGGGCGTCACCTCGTTTCACCGCATCCGCAGCCGGGGCACGCCCGACGCCGCCGCCGTGGACCTGCACCTGCGGGTGGACCCGCGCAAGTCGGTGCAGGAGGCCAACGCCGTCGCCGACGAGGTGCGCCGTCGCCTGTTGAGCATCCCCGGCGTGACCGACGTGACGATCCACGTTGAGGCGCAGCGGGACTTCGATGCGAGTGGCGACATGGTGGCCGTGGCGCGCCAGGCGGCCCACGAAGTGGGTGTGACGATCCACGAGGCGTGGGCGCACCGGCTGGGGAACCGACTCTTTCTGGAGTTGCACGTAGGCGTCGAGCCGCACCTGACACTGGGCGTGGCCCATTCCCTGGCCGACCGACTGGAGCAGCTTTGCCTGACCCGGCTGCCCCAGGTGGACACCATTTACACCCACATCGAGCCGGCGACGAGCACGGTGCAGATAGGGGACCCGATGCCCGCCGTGTGGCAGGCGCGAGTGGAACGCGAGGTGAAGGTGGCCGTCGCCGAAATTGATGGGCTGTACCAACCCCACAACATCCTGGTCCGCCGGGGGGAAGGGGGCGTGTTCCTGTCGCTGGAGTGTTGCGTATCACCCGATTTGCCGCTGCCCGTCGCCCACGACCTGTCGTCGGAGTTGGAAGCGCAACTCAAATCGCGGCTGGAGGTGGTGGACGTGCTGGTGCACCTGGAGCCGCCGGAGTCAGAGACACTTTGAACACCCGGAGTCGAGGCTTTAGCCGGTAATCCGGCGCAAAAAACCGGCTAAAGCCTCGACTCCAGACGGGCGAATTACAACTTCCCGGTAACTACTCAGCCTGTCATTGCGAGCCGCGTTTTTTGCGGCGAAGCAATCTCAGAGATGCGAGAAGGAGATTGCTTCGTCGCTCCGCTCCTCGCAATGACAGGAAAAAAATCCTCCCTGGCTGAGTAGTAACACTTCCCGGCTACTCCTCGCACAACACCACAAACCGACCGGTGTCGGTGTGATATTCATACGTCCGCCCCCCCGCCTCCAGCACCACGAGGAAGCCGGGGGTGATGACCTGGGCGTACATCATCCCTGGCCGGGGACAACCCAGGCTGGTGTCGGGCCACTCCACCGCTTCCGCCGAGACCAGTCGGATGGCCTCAGGCGTCAGGCCCAGCCTTTGGGCCAGGTCTTCCTGTGCCAGCCGGACGACTGCCTCGGCCCCCGCGGGGGGTTCAGCGCCGGGCGCTGCCGGCGTGGATGTTGGAGCCATCGTAGCTTCCTCCCTCTGGAATTCGGTCGTTGCGACAGAGTGCGGCTCAAGGAGGTCGGCGGTGCCGGGGATCGGCATCTCCGACGCCGGCGGGGGTCCGCAGGCGACCAGGCCCCAGGTTACAATCAACGGCAATGTCCAGACAACGCTTTGCGGCCACGTTGGCATAGCTGAAAAACGCCTCACCCCTACCCAACCGTAACTGTCACCCAACTCTCAGCCTGATTCGAGGTTGCACCCGCAAAATCGTCAGAAAACGGGTTTCTCAGCCCCCCAACCGCTCCTCAACCTCCTGAGGAGTCAGGCCGACCACGCACACCATTTTGTCGCGTGACGTATGACCCGTGAGGATCTCAATCTGGTTTTTGCGCACACCCAACGTCTCGGCCAGGAAGCCAACCAACGCCTGGTTGGCCGCCCCTTCGACCGGTGGTGCGGTCAGCCGAATTTTCACGGCGTCGCCGTGCCGCCCGCTGATCTCATTCTTGCTGGCACGGGGCACAACCCGCACCGCAAAAGCCGCACCCCCCTCGGCGTTGGTGATCTTGAATTTGATGTCGCGCTTGCGCATAGTTTCACCTCATTGTGTGCAAGAGCAAGGCAAAGCGTGAGGCATAGAATGCAAATGCAACCCGTTGCTCCACCATCTTTCGCCCCGTCAAAAACTGTTGATGAGCAAAGCTACCAGGATGCGTCGAACGATGTCGAGCAAGACCAATGCCACAATCGGGCTGAAATCTATCATCCCAAAGGTGCTAAAGCGACGGATTGGATCGAGGATAGGATCGGTGATTTGATACAGAATACGGACCAGCGGGTGGTAAGGGTCAATGCGCACCCACGCCATCGGCAGCCACGACAGGATGACGCGCACCAGGATGGCCAGCGAAGCGAATTGAAAAAGGACGTTAACGACCGTGAGCAATGTGCTACCGATCACTGTTGAGACCTCCCAAGTATTTGGACTTTTGATAGGCCGCCCACACAGCCTTGGAGATGACAGTGCGCAGCCCACCTTTTTCTAATTGATACAACGCCTCGGCCGACGTGCCCCCAGGCGAGGTGACCATGTTGCGCAATTCGACCGGATGCCGGCGCGACGCCCGGGCAAACTCCAGCGAGCCGCGCATCGTTTGCAACACCAACTGCTCAGAAACGCGACGCGAGAAGCCCATGTGCACCCCGGCATCTATCAATGCCTCCATCACCAAAAAGACGTAAGCCGGACCAGTACCCGACAGGGCCGTGGCCATATCCAGATAGTCCTCGTGGTCCACGTAAAGCTCTTCGCCCAGGGCGGCCAATATCGTCTGGGCCTGCTTCCGTTGCGCCTCATCGGTTGCCGGCGTGGCCGTCCACACCGACATCCCCATGCCCACCTGCGCCGGGGTGTTGGGCATCACCCGCACGATGGCTTGATGCTTCAGTCTTCTGGCAATGCGGTCAATCCTGGCTCCGGCCACGATAGAGAGCACCAGCGCGTCGGGTCTGATCACCTCGCTGCCAAACTCTTCCAAGACCTCGCCCAAAATCTGCGGTTTGACCGACAGGATCACGATGTCACGGCCTTTGGCGGCGGCCACGTTGTCCTCAGTCACCTGAATGCCGTACCGTTTCGCCAGGTCGGCCCCTCGCTCGGGTCGGGGACCGCTGGCAATGATGCTCTCCGCCGGCAGAAGTCCCTGGCCCAACAAGCCCTTGATCATCGCTTCGGCCATCACGCCGCTGCCGATGAACGCAATTTTAGTCTTTCGCAACATAGTTTTGACCTGCACCTCGTTCAGCTTTGAGATCTGAGATTAGAGATTGGAGATTGGAGATTAGAGATTGGTTTCGCGCGGGCCGAAGATGGCGCGCCCGATTCGCACCAGCGTGGCCCCTTCTTCGACCGCCACCTCAAAATCGTCGGTCATTCCCATCGAAAGATGCCGCCATTCGACGGTGGGAAATTCCGCTTCCAGCGCATCGCGCAAAACACGCAAGGCAATAAAGACAGGACGCGCATGTTCCGGCTCGGCGACGATGGGAGCCATGGTCATCAGCCCTTGCAGGCGCAACCGAGGCAACTCGACGATGCGCCGCACCGTGTCGAAAAAAAGGGCACGAACTGCTCGATCTTCCTGCCACCGGCTCAACTCAAACCCATATTTGCTGGCCTCGCCCGACACATTGCATTCCAGCAGAATAGGCATGGGGGGACGGTCGATTCGCCCGGCCAGGCGATTCAACCGTTCTGCCAGCCGCAGGCTATCTACAGAATGGATTACGTCGAAGTGCGCCAGCGCATCGGCCGCCTTGCGGCGTTGCAGGTGGCCGATCATGTGCCACGTAGGTCGCTGGCCGGCGTCCGACGCGGCAGCCAGCCACTCGTTAAAAGCGGGTATTTTCAGCCGCCCCTCTTCCACCCGGTTTTCACCGAAATGGCGGATACCGGCCTGGTAAGCCGCCCGCACCACTTCGACCGGGTGAGTCTTGGTGACGGCGACCAGCGTCACCTCGGCCGGGTCGCGCCCGACGCGCCGGGCAGCCGCCCGGATGCGGGCCTGCACACGTGCCAAATTGGCAGAGATGTCAGCGCGGTTGCTCACTGCCCTACGTACTCTCTATATCCAATGACCACGCCAAAACGCCCGGTGTGGCCTTGCTCGGCCCGGTGGGAGAAAAAGCGGTCGGTGTGGCAGGCAGTGTAGAGTCCGACCACCAACACCTGGCTCACCCCCGCCGCCACGAGCTGCTGGCGATTGGCCTCCCACAAGTCGAAGTGGGCACGTCGTTTATGCCGGCGGCTGAGGAGACATGTGCTGTCGCAGAAGCTTGCCTCCACGGCCTGGATCACCTCATCCCCCACCTGATAGCAACAGGGCCCGATGGCCGGCCCGATCACAGCCGTGGTCGTTTCGGGCGAGCACCCCAGCTCGTCCACCATCGCCCGCACCGCGGCCCCGGCCACGTTTTTCACCGTGCCGCGCCAGCCGGCGTGCGCCAGTCCCACCGCCCCGCGCACCGGGTCGTACAGCAAAATGGGCACGCAGTCGGCAAAGCGCATGCTCAAATACACGCCCGGATCGGCGGTCACCATTGCATCTCCGCGCCCGGCTATTCGTCCGCCGTCGGCGGCCGTCACCACCAACACGTCGGCGCTGTGGGTGAGGTGGCAGGTGACAGTCTGCGAACGATGGATGTGCAACGCCCGATACACCCGGTTGTGATTGGCTTCGACAGCGGCCGGGTCATCACCCACCGAATGTCCCAGGTTCAGCGAAGCATAGGGGGGCAGGCTGACACCGCCCAACCGGGTGAAGATGGCATGCACCAACGATGGGTCATCGTTCAAGCGGTCAAGCCGATAGACGGGCAACGCCCCAACGCGCTCGTAGCGGAGACCATTGCCTGACCCCAATGGCCGATGGTCAGTTGCCGATAGCTGATGATCTCTTACTCGCCACCCGTCGTTTGCCATCGGCTTTCGGTCATCGGCCATCAGCTAGTCTCCCGCCGGAGAATGGCATGGTAACACCTCAGTTAACCGTCGTCGTCGTAAAATCAGTGTATCACAAACAGAGGCTTAAGGCAAACATTCCGCTGCCGGGCTTGCTCTCATACCCCGGTCGTGATAGAATGAGCGCGTCACGCTTTGGCCATCTAAATCGTATTCAGAAGGAGACGTCATTCTTATGGAATATAGCCAACTGTCGCAAATGGTCACCTGGCTTGACAAAGAGCACCAGCGTGACCGCAGTGAGCTGCACCAGCTTCAGCAACAGGTTGCTACCTTAACCACGGAACGAGAGGAGCAGGCGAAACGTATCACCGAGTTGGAAGCGGAGCTGGCCACGCTCCACGCCTACGTTGATCGAGTCGCGCAGATAGAAGATCACTTCGATCGTTTCAGGCACGAGATGAACACCTTGCTGGAGAAGAGCGAGACACGCCGCCAGCAATCACTGCGAGATAGCGACCGGGTGCGTCAGGTGGAAATGGACAACATCACCAAAGCTGTCGGCGACCTTCGCAAAGAAGTCGAAAAACTTCGCCGCCACGACGAGGAGCTGGCCGCCCGCCGCGCCGACGTCCAACGCCTGTCCGAAGCCATCGCCCGGCTGCAACAACAGGTGATGGATGCCAACAAAAACCAGGACGAACGAGCACGGAGTGTCGCATACCTGGAAGAACAACGCCATCAGGACAACAGACGTATCGCTCAACTGCAAGCCCAAACCACAGAGCTGCTCAAGAAACTCGAGATGCAGTCTTCTAAAGTCCAGCAACTCGAACAACTCTCGTCTCGCATTAGCGAACTGAGGTCGAGCATCGAGGAGATGCGCCAGCAACAAAACAAAACGCTGGAGAAGATTCAATTTCAAGACGCGCAACGCGAACGCCAGATGAAAAGCTGGCGCGAAGAGGCAGAGTTGCAACACCAACGGATGAGCGAATACGAACAGCGTATGGAACGGTACGCGGAGCAATACCAGCGCATCAAAAAAGCGATGGAAGATTTGCAAGAATTCAAAGAGCAGCTCCAACGCCAGCAGCACGAAACGGCCGAACTCCAACGGCTGGCCGAAAATCGCCAAAGGTCCCAACTGGAAGAGTGGCAGGCACAAGAAGAGCAACGCTGGAAAAAACACACGATGGAGTGGGACTATCAGTGGAACGAGTACGATAAGTCCCTGGCCGAGATCTCCGAGCGGGTCGCCGCTCTCGAGAAGCAGGCCCTCAGCAATGAAAAAAATCTGCACCTGCTGCTGCAAATGGCAGAAGAAGACGCTCACATGCGGGCCGTCGCTGCCCGAGATTGGCAGATACGCTTCGAAGAGATGGTGGAACAGGAGTAATTGTGCGCGTCATCGGAACTGCTGGTCACGTGGACCACGGCAAATCAACGCTGGTCGAAGCACTCACAGGCATTGACCCCGACCGCCTGAAGGAAGAAAAAGAACGTGAGATGACGATTGACCTGGGCTTTGCCTGGCTCACCTTGCCCTCCGGCGAGCAGGTAGGCGTGATAGATGTGCCCGGTCACCAGGATTTTATCAAAAATATGCTGGCCGGCGTCGGTGGCATCGACGCCGCCCTCTTCGTCATCGCCGCCGACGAGAGCGTGATGCCCCAAACCCGCGAGCACCTGGCCATCCTCGACCTGCTCCAGGTCCCCACCGGCGTTATCGCCCTCACCAAAATTGACCTGGCCGAGAGTGAGGAGTGGATCGAGCTGGTAGAGACCGAGGTGATGGAAGTGATGGAGGGCACGGTCCTCGAGAACGCTCCCATCGTGCCCGTCTCGGCAGTCACCGGCCAGGGCATCGAGCGCCTGCGCCAGACCCTCGACGAGGTGCTGGCCGAGACCTCCCCGCGCACCGACCGGGGTCGCCCCCGCCTGCCGGTGGACCGGGTGTTCACCGTGGCCGGTTTTGGCACGGTCGTCACCGGCACCCTCAGCGACGGAAGCCTGCGCGTGGGCCAGGAAGTGGAAATCTTGCCGACCCGGCTCAAAGCCCGCATCCGCGGCTTGCAAACTCACAAGCGCAAAATCGAAACAGCCGTGCCCGGCAGTCGGGTTGCCATCAATCTCACCGGCGTGAGCACCGAAGACCTGAAACGGGGCGACGTGGTCACCATCCCCGGCTGGCTGGAACCGACGCAACTGGTGGACGTGCGCCTGAACTATCTGCCCGACGCACCCAGAGAACTGCGCCACAACCAGGAGGTGGAATTCTTCAGCGGCGCTGCCGAAGTGATGGCCCGCGTCCGCCTGCTTGGGGCGCGCAGACTGGCCCCCGGCCAAAGCGGCTGGGTGCAACTTCGATTGGCTCATCGCGTCCCACTGGTAAAAGGGGATCGTTTCATCATCCGCCAGCCCTCCCCTTCGCTGACCATCGGCGGCGGCATCGTGGTGGACCCCCTCCCCCGCAGGCGGCACCGGCGCTTCCGGGCGGAGGTTATCCGACGGCTCGAAACACTGGCCCACGGCACCCCGGCCGACCTGCTGATGGAAGCTCTCGACCGGCGGGGGCCAATGCCGGCCCGGACTCTCATCGCCGACGCAGCCCTGCCGGCCAAAACGGCCGCCGAAGCCCTGAGCCAATTGCTGCAAGAAGAGCAGGTGTTTATGCTTTCGCCCGCGTCGGCGCCGACAGAGAACACCCCCAAATCGCTGACCTCCAGCCCGCGATACGTCGCCTCGCCGGCCGGGTGGGCAGCCTTGCTCAGTCGCCTCACCGGGGAGGTCGAGAGCTTCCACCAGGCCCACCCCCTCCGCCAGGGAATACCCCGCGAGGCGATCAAGAGCCGGCTCAAGCTGGAGACCCGGCTCTTCAACGAGGCGGTGGCCCGCGCCGTCGCCGAAGGGGCCCTGGTCGAAAGCGAGACGCTCATTCGGCTGCCCGAACACAGCGTCCGCTTCAGCCCTGAGCAGCAAGAGGCCATCAACCGTCTGTTGCGCCGGTTTCGGCAAGCGCCATACGTCACCCCCTCCTACAAAGATTCGGTAGCCGCCGTGGGCGAGGACGTGGTGCTGGCCCTGATCGAAACCGGTCAACTGGTGCGTCTCAGCCCCGACGTGTTGCTCCTGCCCGAAACCTACGACGAACTGGTAGCCTGGGTCAAGGAATATATCACCAAGCACGGCAGCGTGAACGTGGGGCAGGTGCGAGACGCCTTCAACACCAGCCGCAAATACGCTCTGGCACTGCTGGAGTATCTGGACGATCAACGCATCACCAAACGGGTGGGCGACGAACGGGTGCTGCGCTAGAGGGCATTCTAAATGGAAATGGAAGAGGAGGAAAGAAGCTGATGGCACGTATCCTCTGGGTAGAAAAGCAGATTGATTACGAGCCGCAAGGTATTATGTCAATGTCCGCCGTGCTCAAGGAAGCAGGACACGAAGTGGGGCTGACCATCGCCGCCCAGGAAGACCCGGTCAAGTTCGCCAAAGACTTTCGGCCAGACATCGTGGGCTACAGTGTGATGACCGGGTCGCAGCGTTACTATTTTAACCTCAATCGCGAAATCAAGAAGGCTTTAGGTGATCGAGAACCAATGGCGGTTTTCGGCGGACCGCATCCCACCTTCTTTCCGGGTATGATCGAAGAGCCCGGCGTGGACGGCGTGTGCGTTGGAGAAGGTGAAGGGCCCATCGTGGACCTGGCCAACTCACTGAGCAATGGCGGCTTTCGCCCCGACATCCCTAACTGGTGGTTCAAAGTAGATGGCGAAATCGTGAAAAATCCGGTTCGCCCCCTCATCCGCAAGTTGGGGGACCTGCCGATGCCTGACCGGGCCTTGATCTACGATAAACACGAAGCCACCCGCATCAGCCCCATCAAACACTTCATGGCCAGCCGGGGCTGTCCCTACAATTGCACCTACTGCTTCAACCACGCCTGGTATCAAATTTACACCCGAGAGAAGCGGGGATACCAGCGCAGCGTCGACTCGGTCATCGAAGAGGTGCTGTGGATCAAGGAGCGCTACCCGCTGGAGCAGGTGGTGTTCCTCGACGACCTGTTCATCATCTTTGTGGACTGGTTGGAGGAATTTGCCGAGAAATTCCCCAAAGAAGTTGGCCTGCCTTTCTTCTGCAACGTGCGGGCCAATCTGCTCACCCCGGAGAAGGTAGCCCTGCTCAAAAAGGGTGGCGCCAACAGCGTGAGTATGGGCATTGAATCGGGAAACGACGAACTGCGGAACGATCTGCTCAAACGCAAGATGCCCCGCGACACCATCGTCGAGGCTGGCCGTATGCTCGACGAGGCCGGCATCAATTTGACCTCCACCAACATCCTGGCCCTGCCCACCGCCACCCTGGAGGACGACTTCGCCACGATGCGCCTTAACGCGGAAGCCAAAGTAAAATACGCCCACGCCTTCCTCTTTCAACCCTACCCGGCGACGGAGTTGGGTGAGTTCACCCAAAAGAACGGGCTGATGGCCGGCAGCTTTGAAGACATCGGAGCCATCGCCTGGGACAGTTCCATCATCATTCGCGATCCCAAAGAGAAGCTCCAGATGGAGAACTTGCAGCGCTGGTTCGCCCTGGGTGTGGAATTTCCCTGGCTGGAGCCCTTCATCCGCCTGGCCATCAAAGTTCCCCACAACGTAGTGACCGACACCCTGTATTGGTGGATCCACAAAATCTTCAAAGGCTACGCCATCACCCACCGGGTTCATCCCATCAGGCTCAACTGGCGCACCATTTTCAAGCAGATAATTCACTACCTGCGGATGGAGGCATAACCTGCCAATCACTCCCTCCTCAATCTATCGCCGGAGCGAACGATGCCCAAACTCACCCTGGAAGAAGTAGAACACATCGCCACACTGGCCCGACTCGGCCTGAGCGGTGACGAAAAAGAAACGTTCCGCGAGCAGCTTTCGGCCATTTTGGACTACGCCGAAGTGCTGAATCGTCTCGACACCACGGGGGTGCCGCCCACCACCAGCGCCCTGCCACTCAACAACGTGATGCGCCCTGACCAGGTGACGCCCTCCCTCCCCACCGAAGATGCCCTGGCCAACGCCCCCGACACCGACGCGGATCAATTTCGGGTGCGGGCCATCCTGGAGTAAAAGCGATGACCGATCTACACCAGTTGACCATCCACGAAGCCCAGGATATGTTGCGCCGGGGTGACATCTCCTCGGTAGAGCTGACCCAGTCGGTGCTCGACCGAGCCCTGGCCGTGGACAACGACGTGCGGGCCTACATTTGTCTGTTGCCCGAAGAGGCGCTGGCCCAGGCCGAAGCCGCCGACCGTCGTCGCGCGGCGGGCGACGACACCCCCCTGTTGGGCATCCCCCTGGCCATCAAAGACGTCATCTGCATCCAGGGAGTCACCACCACCTGCGGATCGCGCATTTTGGAGAACTTTGTGCCTCCCTTCGATGCCACCATCGTCGCCAGGCTGCGCGCCGCCGGGGCCGTATTCCTGGGCAAAACCAACACCGACGAATTCGCAATGGGCTCTTCCACCGAGTATTCCGCCTTCTTCACCACCGGCAACCCCTGGGACCTGGAACGAGTTCCGGGCGGCAGCAGCGGAGGGAGCGCGGCGGCCGTCGTCGCCGGCGAGGCGTTGGGTGCCTTCGGCACCGACACAGGGGGCAGCGTGCGCCAACCGGCGGCGATGTGCGGAGTCGTCGGCCTCAAGCCCACCTATGGGCGCGTCAGTCGCTATGGGTTGGTGGCTCACGGCTCCTCGCTGGACCAGATTGGCCCCCTGACCAGAGACGTGGAAGACGCCGCCATCCTGCTGGGTAGCATCGCCGGCCACGACCGGATGGATTCCACCAGCCTGAACGTCGCCGTGCCCGATTACGTGCGAGAGATGAAAACCGGCGACGGGCTGAAAGGGATGCGAGTGGGCGTGCCCAAAGAATATTTCACCGAGGGCATCGAGCCAGGCGTGGAAACCGCCGTCCGCGCGGCTCTGGACCTGATGGCCGACCTGGGCGCCGAGTTGATCGAGGTCTCGTTGCCTCACACCGAATACGCCATCCCCATCTACTACCTCATCGCCACCGCCGAAGCCAGCAGCAACCTGGCCCGTTACGATGGCGTGCGCTACGGACTGCGGGTAGACGCCCCCGACATGTGGCAAACCTACTACGACACCCGGCAGGCAGGTTTCGGCCCGGAGGTAAAGCGCCGCATTATGCTGGGCACGTATGGCCTGTCGGCCGGCTATTACGACGCCTATTACCTGAAGGCGCAACAAGCCCGTACCCTGCTGCGCCGGGACTTTGAGCGAGTCTGGGAGCAGGTGGACGTGATGGCCTGTCCCACTTCGCCCACCACCGCCTTCAAAATCGGGCAAAAAGTGGACGATCCCCTGCAAATGTACCTGTCGGACGTGTTCACCGTCTCCCTCAACCTGGTAGGGATGTGTGGCATTTCCATCCCTTGCGGCTTCTCCGATGGGATGCCGGTCGGTTTGCAATTGATGGGGCCCGCCCTGGGCGAAAGCATCATCCTGCGCGCCGCCCACGCCTACGAGCAAGCGACGGAATGGCACAAAAGACGACCAAATCTCACTGAGAGGATGTTTTGAAAGTGCTCGTAGTAACGACTTCAGTCGTCAAAGGAGGCTAACCTATGGACCCCATCAGCATTGGCGCCGTCGTGGGCACGACAGTGATAGCCCCATTGGTCAGGGAACTGGCGAAGAAGGTGGCCAAACCGGAAACCGTCGCCAAAGGCGTCGCCTGGGTGTTTTCGGCGGCAGATCACTTTTTAAAGGTGAAGCGAGGCCAGGTGAGCCCCGACGAGCCAGTCCCCGCCCCGCCCGGCACCGACGAGGTCATCAAAAGAGAGGGCGTCGCGGAAGTGGACGCCTCGTCGCCCCCACGCGTCAAACCCGACATAGACGACTTCACCCTCAATTTGCTGGCCACCCAGGTGGACAGTCTGATGAAGCAGATCGAAATCTACGTGGGCAACCTGCAACACCTGTCGCAGCAGGCGGCACAATACGGCGGCGAGGAATCCGCGCCCGTCCACGTCGTCAATCAGATCAAACTACAGCGCAAATCTATCGTCGAACGTTTGAACGAGCTGGCCGGGCTGATGAACCAGGTCTACGGCGTGCAGGTGGAAGGGATTGATGATCTGGCCCAAGCCCTCGGCACGGCCTGATCCCCGAAGGAGTCGCAAATGAAAATCACCAAAGCGGTCATCGCGGTCGCCGGTTATGGGACCCGCTTCATCCCGGCCACCAAAGCCCAGCCCAAAGAGATGCTGCCCATCGTCGACAAGCCGGTGGTCCAATACCTGGTGGAAGAAGCGGTGGCCTCAGGCATCACCGACATCATCCTCATCACCCGCTCTGGCAACCAGGCCCTGGAAGACCACTTCGACCACTCTCGCGAGTTGGAGATGCACCTGGAAGCGCAGAAAAAGTGGCGGGAACTGGAAGAAATTCGACGTATCCCCACTTTGGCCAACTTTATCTACGTGCGCCAGAGAAAAAATCTG
The DNA here is from genome assembly GCA_024276515.1 of Chloroflexota bacterium. GTDB lineage: Bacteria > Chloroflexota > Anaerolineae > 4572-78 > NAK82 > JAJRXB01. The sequence continues at coordinate 6,846 of JAJRXB010000023.1, read as the reverse complement.
CCTTACGGCAACGGCACGCCCCTGCTCTGCGCCAAGTCACTCATCCACCCCGGCGAGGCCGTGGTCTACATGTTCGGCGACGACGTGGTCAAATCCAAAGTGCCCTGCGCCAAACAACTGATGGACGTGTATTACAAATACGAACCGGCGGCGGTCATCGCCGTGCAAGAAGTGCCCCCCCAGGAGATCAGTCGTTACGGGGCCGCCAAGCTAAAGCCGGGCACCGATCGGAACGAGCTGGAATACATCGTGGAAAAACCATCCCCGGACGAGGCCCCCTCGAACCTGGCGCAACTGGGGCGATTCGTCCTCTCCTACAAAGCCATCGAGGTGCTGGAGAATTTGACGGTGGGCCAGGGGGGCGAATTGTGGCTGACCGACGCCATCGACCGCCTGGCAGCGACCGATTCGGTCATCGTCCACCCCATCGAGGGCAAATGGTTTACCACCGGCGACCCCCTGCGCTTTTTGAAAACCACCGTGGAATTCGCCCTGGACCGGCCCGACATCGGCGCTGAGTTCGCCAGATACCTGGCGGGCCTCGACTTGTCGCGCTTTGAAAAATAGCCAGGTCAAGCCAAGATTTGTGAGCGATTCAGTTCAAGTAGAATGCTACTCCGGCTATACCTACGCCCAGGAACCGAGGGCCTTTGAGTGGCGCGGACGGCGATACGAAGTCAAACGCATCGTCAAACGTTGGCGCACGCCCGAAGGCCCCGGCTTCCGTGTGGAAATCGCCGGAATCTCTGATCTTCAGCCGCCAATCTCCAAACTGGTAGAGCTAATCTATTTGGAAGCTGAAGACACATGGACACTGACCGTCCAATCTTGATTCAGGAGGATCAACGATGATCATCGGAGTGCCAAAAGAAATTAAGGACAACGAGTACCGCGTGGCGATGACACCGGGAGGAGCCCGTCAGTTGACCGAGGCCGGCCACCAGGTGTGGGTGGAAACGGGCGCCGGCGAAGGCAGCGGCTTCTCCGACGCCCAATACGAAGCGGCCGGCGCCAAAATTGTGCCCACCAACGCCGACGCCTGGAGCGCGCAGATGGTGGTTAAAGTCAAAGAACCACAACCCAGCGAATACGAATTTCTGCGGCCCGATCTGGTGCTCTTTACCTATCTGCACCTGGCAGCGGAGGAACGCCTGACCCGCGAGATGATGGCACGAGGGCCGACCGGCATCGCCTACGAAACGGTGGAACTGCCCAACGGCCATCTGCCCTTGCTGACCCCAATGAGCGAAGTCGCCGGCCGGATGGCCATCCAGGTCGGCGCGCACTATCTGGAGAAGATGAGCGGCGGTCGCGGCAAGTTGCTGGGGGGAGTGCCCGGCGTGCGGCCAGCCGACGTGGTCATCATCGGCGGGGGAGTAGTCGGCACCAACGCTGCCCAGGTAGCGCTGGGGATGGGCGCGCACGTCATCATCATCGACATCAACCTGGACCGGCTACGCTATCTCAACGAGGTGATGGGCGGGCGGCTGACCACCCTGAGTTCCAACCCTCTTAACATTGCCGAGGCCGTACGGCGGGCCGACCTGCTGGTGGGCGCGGTGCTCATCAAGGGGGCCAAAGCACCCAAACTGGTGACACGCGAGATGATCGGCACGATGGCACCCGGCAGTGTGGTGATAGACGTGGCCGTCGACCAGGGAGGCTGTATCGAGACCACGCACCCCACTACTCATTCCAACCCCATCTTCCTGGTAAATGACGTCATTCACTACTGCGTGGCCAACATGCCAGGGGCCGTGCCACGCACCAGTACCTACGCGCTGAGCAACGCCACCCTGCCCTACATGGTCAAGCTGGCCAACATGGGCGCTGAGGCCGCCATCCAATCTGATCCGGCCCTGGCCAAAGGGGTGAACACCTACCAGGGTAAAGTCACCTACCCTGCCGTCGCCGCAGCCTTCGACCTGGAATACACACCGCTCGAAACGCTGCTGGAAGGAGAATCAGAGGCGTGATTGACGCAAGCCCTACCAACTGAACAGTTACAAAGTTGGTAGCAGACGATCATCAGCGGATAGGTAACGAATGAGTGGACGTCTCTCCTCGCGCAAGTGTGTGATCCGTTCATCCGCTACTTCATCCGTTGATCATCTCCTCTTGCTCAGAAAACTAAAGTGTTGCCTTTAAAGTTGCAACCGTTCAGATGAGGCCGAGAGACTCCTCCTCCCGCGAGGGGGAGGCTGGGAGGGGGTGGGCCTTCGGCCTGGGGATCCTCTATCCTCCCCTGGCCCCTCCCTGCCAGGGAGGGGAATGCTCTCGCCCGGTTTAGCTCTAGATGAAACACGCCCGTTTTATTTGGGAGAAGTGTGATCTACGGTAGTCTCCCTCTTGCGTGTTGGCGGCGAGAGGAGGCAAAACCCTCACCCACCCCCGCCTGCGCCCCCTCCCTCTCCCAAATTGGGAGAGGGAGGGGGCTGGGGGGAGGGAGAGGGCAAGCCCTCGCGCTCCCAAACATCATCAACGCTTAACGGGGAGACTACCTGATCTGCTACACCCCCAAAATCATTCGGGCGATGGTGAAGTAGATGAACAGCCCGGTGGCGTCTACCAGGGTGCTCATCACCGGCCCGGAGACGACGGTGGGGTCAACCCCCAAACGGGCGGCCAGCAACGGCAACAACGAGCCGACGCCGGTGGCCCACAACACAATACCCAGGATGGAAACCGAAACGGTCAGGGCCAGTGCCGGATCGTGCTCCCAGGTGATGGCCCTCAAGTAAGCCACCACGGCCATCCCCAGCCCCAGCGCCAAACCCACTCGCGCTTCGTGCCACCACACCCGCAGCGCGTCACCCAGGTCCACGTCGCCGGTGGCCAGAGCGCGGATGATCGTAGCCGTGGTCTGCGACCCGGCATTGCCCCCGGTGCCAATGAGCAAGGGAATGAAGATCGCCAGCGAAACCACTGCCTGCAGTTCATCCTGAAAGAGTCGCATCACCGAGCCGGTGAGGGTAGCCGTCAGAAAGAGAAGCAACAACCAGCCAATACGCTTGCGCGTGACGGTGAAAACGCTGGTGTCCAGATAAGACCGGTCCAACGGTTGTGCACCACCCAGCCGCTGGATGTCTTCCGTTGCTTCCTCTTCCAACACGTCCATCACGTCGTCAACGGTGATCACACCCAGCAATACGTTGTCGGGGTCCACCACCGGCAGCGCCAACAGGTCGTAGCGGGCCATCAGCCGGGCGCACTCCTCCTGATCCGTCCCAACCGGGACCGAGATCACCTCGGTGTCCATAATCTCGGAGAGGGGCGTGTCGGGATCGGCGACGATGAGCTGGCGAAGGTTGATCACGCCACACAATCGCCCATACCGATCCACGACGAAGAGGTAGTAGACGGTTTCGGCGTCCGGCTTCCATTCGCGGATGGCCTGGATTGCCTCGCCCGCCGTCATCCGACGGCGCAGGGCCAGGAACTCAGAAGTCATCAGCCCGCCGGCGCTGTCGTCGGGGTGCAACAGCAAGGGACGGACTTCGTCTGGATCTTCCAGCCCGGCCAGCACCGCCCGCGCCTGTTCGGGTCGGATGTCGCCCAGCAGGTCGGCCGCCTCGTCGGGCTCCATCTCGTCCACAATACGGATGACGGTGTCGGTGGGCAAAATCGACACCAACTCGGCCGCCTCCTCGTCGTCCATCTCCTCCAGGATGTCAGCCGAGTCGGCAGGGTTTAGTTCGGGCAGAAGCACCACCTGGTCCTCGTCATCCAATTCGGCAAAGAGGTCGGCCTGATCGGGAGGGCGCAGAGATTCGATGATAGCTGCGGCGCCGGTCAGGTCGTCACGCTCCAGGGCAGCACGCAATTGCACCAGGATGTCGTCCAGGACGGGAGTTTCCATTGGAGCACCTCAGGGAGTAGGCTCCCCCGGAGGCGGAGGATACGGGGGGTAGAACCTGCCTTCCGGGGGGCTAGGCTATTCGGTTGGCAGGCAAGGGACGGGACTTGTGTCCCTTACTACTCGATGCAGATCCGTCTTCCACTTTAATCACCATCTTACGCTCTGGAACGAGGGCTATTTTAAAACCGATGTGGCGTAATGTCAATTGTCGGATATGCGTGTTGGTCCTCGGTCTGGCGAGTCTCTGGCTGGGCGCGTGCACTGCGCCCGTTGGAACTTCTGCGCCAGAGCCGCTGGTCGTCTCCGCTGCCTCGAACCTGATTCTGGCCTTCGAGGAGCTGGGCGCGCGCTACGAGCAGGAGACAGGCACGCCGGTGGTCTTCAATTTCGCCGCCAGCGGCCAACTGGCCCAGCAAATTGACCAGGGCGCGCCGGTAGACTTGTTCGCCGCTGCCAACGTCGCATTTGTGGAAGAGCTGGCGGCCAAAGGCCGGGTGCTGCCCGATTCGGTGCAGATTTACGCCCGGGGACGCATCACTCTCTGGACCCGCGCCGACTCTCCCGTCGTCGTGGAGACGATAGAAGACCTGCTCAAGCCAGAAATCCAGCGCGTGGCGATTGCCAACCCGGAGCACGCCCCTTACGGTCTGGCCGCCCGCCAGGCGCTGCAAACCGCCGGCGTGTGGGAAGAGGTTCAACCTGAGGTGGTGCTGGGCGAAAACGTGCGCCAGGCGCTCCAATTCGCCGAGGCGGGAGACGCCGACGTGGCCATCGTCCCCTTATCCCTCAGCATCACCTCCGATGGACGATGGACGCTCATCCCCGAAGACCTGCACGAGCCTATTGACCAGGCGCTAGGGGTGATCGCCGACAGTCCGCGCCAGGCCCAGGCCCGCGACTTTGCCGCCTTCATCACCGGTCCGCAGGGACGCGCTATCCTGCGCAAATACGGCTTTGTGCCGCCAACCGGAGGTTAAAACCAATCCCCATGATCTGGGAACCTTTGCTGCTTTCGCTGCGAGTGGCGGTCTTCGCCACCACGCTGGTCGCCCTGGTAGGGCTGGCGCTGGGGCTGTGGCTGGCCCGGTCGGACTTTCGAGGCAAGAGCGTAGTCGAAACCCTCGTCAGCCTGCCGATGATTCTGCCCCCCAGCGTGGTGGGCTATTACCTGCTGTTCTTTTTGGGTCGCAGCGGCCCGCTCTACTTTTTGGGTCTGCGGATCGTCTTCACCTGGCCGGCGGCCGTCGTCGCCTCGGCGGTGGTCGCGTTGCCGCTGATGGTTCAATCCAGCCGGGCGGCCATCGCTGCCGTGGACCCCGCGCTGGAAAAGGCGGCCGGCACGCTGGGCTCACCTCCCTGGCAGGTGGTGTGGGACGTGACCCTCCCCCTGGCACGACGGGGCATCCTGGCCGGCGTGGTGCTGGCTTTCGCCCGCAGCCTGGGCGAATTTGGTGCCACGCTGATGGTCGCCGGCAACATCCCCGGACGCACCCAAACGCTGCCCCTGGCGATTTACGACCTGGTGCAGGCTAATCGTATGGCCCAGGCCAACACCGCCGTCTTGCTGATGACGGTGGTCGCCTTTGCCCTGCTCTTCACCGTCAACCGGCTGGAACGCCGGGCAGCAGCCCGTGAAAAACGCTATGCTTGAAGTCGACATCGAAAAGCGACTGGAAGATTTCACCCTGCACGTCGCCTTTCAGGTGAATCGAGAGGTGCTGGTGCTTTTCGGTCCGTCGGGGGCGGGCAAAAGCGTAACCCTCAATTGCATCGCCGGCCTGGCCCGCCCCGACCGGGGCCGCATCCGCCTGGGCGAGCGCATCCTCTTTGAAAGCGACGGGCGTCGGCGACGAGAAGTGCCCCTTCACCAACGACGCATCGGCTACGTCTTTCAGAATTACGCCCTCTTTCCCCACATGACAGTGGCCCAAAACCTGGCCTACGGCATACGCAAGCGGCGTGACGTGAAAGCACGAGTAGAGGAGATGTTGACCCGATTGCACCTGACCGGCCTGGCCGACCGTTACCCGCACCAGCTTTCGGGTGGACAGCAGCAGCGAGTGGCGTTGGGCCGGGCGCTGATGATTCGGCCAGAGCTGCTGCTGCTCGACGAACCCTTCGCCGCCCTCGACGGGGCGGTGCGTGAGTCACTCCAGGCCGACGTGTCTGGTTTGCAGCGCGAACTGGGCCTGTCGGTCATCTACATCACGCACAACCTGATGGACGCCTTCGCCCTGGGCGACCGGCTGGCGGTGATCCAGGCTGGCCGTTTGCAACAGGTGGGTCCCATCCAGGAGGTATTCCATCACCCCAACAGCCGCACCGTGGCCGAGATCACCGGCGTGCGCAACCTGCTGGAGGGGAGAGTGCAATCGGCCAGCGCCGAGGGATTGGTCATTGCCTGGAAAGGGCACACCATCTTGGCCCCACCATCTCCCCACCCCCCCGGCGAACGTGTCACCTTTTACATCCGCCCCGAGGACGTGAAGCTCCTCTACCCCGACCGGCCGCTGGCCTCGACTGTGCGGCACAACCGGCTGGTGGGGCGTGTGCTACGCGCGACGCCGGCCGGCACCTCGGTGACTGTGTGGCTGGCGGTGGAAGCGGAGGGTCCGCAAAGTGACGAGGTCATCGAACTGGAATCGCGCCTGCCCATCCGAGCCTATCGCGCGCTGGGACTTGAAGTTGGCGCTACCGTTGCCTTTTCCTTGCGCCGTGACGCCATCATGTTGCTGCCGCACGATCATCAGAGACGGGGCTAGATACAGGAGTCTACGTCGGCGAACAGGGTGAATTTGACAAAACACGTAGATGTGGTAAAATGGCAGGCGCGCTGCGCGAGTAGAGCAAAGGGCCCGTGGTGTAGATGGATAACATATCGGCCTGTCAAGCCGAAGATCGCGGGTTCAAGTCCCGTCGGGCCCGCCTGAGATAAAGAGTCATCGTCTTACGACGTCAAGATGGTGACTCTTTTGCTTTCTCCCTGC
>JAJRXB010000420.1 GCA_024276515.1 Chloroflexota bacterium | reverse complement strand
TCCCCCTCACCGCTGTGGCCGGTCTCCCCCTCCCTGCTGTGGTCAGTCTCCCCCTCACCGCTGTGGCCAGTCTCCCCCTCACCGCTGTGGCCGGTCTCCAGACCGAGCCACGCACGGAAATCACCGCTGTGGCCGGTCTCCCCCTCCCTGCTGTGGCCGGTCTCCGGACCGGGCCGCAGCCGCAGCCGTTTGGGTGAATTCGACCAGATGGGCCAACGTGCGCAGGGCCGCGCCGCTATCGAGGCTGTGCTCCGCCAGGCGGATGCCCTCCGGCAGGGTGCGGGCCCGTCCGCCGGCGACCAGGGCGGCAGCGGCGTTGAGAACCACCACGTCGCGGCGGCCGCCGTTGAGCGTGCCAGACAAAATCCCCCGGGTGATGGCCGCGTTCTCCTCGGCGTCCCCGCCGCGCAGGTCGGACGGGCGGGCGCGGGAGAAGCCCAGGCTGGTTGGGTTGAGGGTGTGCGTCTCCACGCGCCCGTCCCGCAGCACGCTGACCCGGTTGGGGCCGGTGGTGGTCAACTCGTCCAGTCCCCCCGCGCCGTGGACGACGAAAGCGGCCTGGCTCCCCAACGCGCCCAGCACGCGGGCCAGCGGCTCGGTCAGGGCCGGGTCGTACACCCCCAACACCTGTGCCGACGCGCCGGCCGGGTTGGTCAGCGGGCCGAGCAGGTTGAAGATGGTCCGCACGCCCAGGTCGCGGCGCGGGCCGATGGCGTGTTTCATCGCGGGGTGCAGTTTGGGCGCGAACAAAAAGCCGATGCCCACCTCGTCCACGCAGGCGGCGACCTGGGCGGGGGTCAGGTCCAGGTTCACCCCCAGGGCTTCCAGCACGTCGGCGGAGCCACACTTGCTGGAGATGGAGCGGTTGCCGTGCTTCGCCACCGGCTGACCGGCGCCGGCGACCACAAAGGCGGCGGTGGTGCTGATGTTGAAGGTCCCCGCGCCGTCGCCGCCGGTGCCGCAGGTGTCCACCAACGTCTCCGCCCGGCGGGGGCGCACGGCTACCGCGCTGCGCCGCATAGCGCGGGCACAGCCGGTGATTTCGTCCACCGTCTCGCCCTTCATCCGCAGCGCGGTCAAAAAGGCTCCGATTTGGGCCGACGTGGCCTGGCCCTGCATAATCTGCATCATGGCCGCCTCCGCCTCGACCTCGGTCAGGTCCTGGCGCTCCATCACTTTGGCGATGGCGTCTTTGATTGACATAGCACTACCTCCTGGGAATGACTGATGACTGATGGCCGGGGACCGATAGCTGCCACCTGCCAGGAAATTTTCCAATAGTTGGTGGCCGTGTTCGGTCAGGATGGATTCGGGGTGAAACTGCACGCCGACGGTGGGGTAACGGCGGTGACGCAAAGCCATCACTTCTCCCCCCCTGGCCCGCTGGCGCGAGCCAGGACGGGCCGGCGTGCGCGCGCTGACCTCCAGACAGTCGGGCAGGGGCTCGGCCACGATCAGCGAGTGGTAGCGGGTGGCGCGGAAGGGGGAAGGCAACCCGCTGAAGAGACCCCGCCCGTCGTGATACACCGGCGACACTTTGCCGTGCATCAGCCGCCCGGCCCGCACCACCCGGCCGCCGAACGCCTGGCCGATGGCCTGATGTCCCAGGCAGACACCCAGAATGGGCACGCTGGGAGCAAACCGCTCGACGACGGCCAGCGAGATGCCAGCGTCGTCGGGTGTGCCGGGGCCGGGCGAGATGACGATGTGCGTCGGCGCCAGTGCGGCGATCTCGTCCAGGGTGATGGCGTCGTTGCGGACGACCTGCACCTCGGCCCCCAGTTCGCCCAGGTATTGCGCCAGGTTGTAGGTAAAGCTGTCGTAGTTGTCAATGAGCAGAATCATCTCAAACCTCCAATCTCCAACTCCCAATCTCTAATCTCCGATTTCCGCAGTCCGCACCGCTTCGGCCAGGGCGCGAGCTTTGTTCAGCGTTTCTTCGTATTCCCGCGCCGGGTCGCTGTCGGCCACGATGCCGGCGCCGGCCTGGATGTGGACGGTGTCGCCCTGCATCACGATGGTGCGGATGGTGATACACGAGTCCATGTTGCCATCGTAGCCCACGTATCCGATGGCGCCGGCGTACAGACCGCGCCGGGTCCCTTCCAGTTCTTCGATGATCTCCATCGCGCGGACTTTGGGCGCGCCGCTGACGGTGCCGGCCGGGAAGGTGGCGCGCAGCAGGTCGAAGGCGTCGCGCCCGGCCTGCAGACGGCCGCGCACGTCGGAGACGATGTGCATCACGTGGGAGTAGCGTTCCACGACCATCATCTCCTCCACGCGGACGCTGCCGTAGTCGCACACGCGCCCCAGGTCGTTGCGGCCCAGGTCCACCAGCATCACGTGCTCGGCGCGTTCCTTCTCGTCGGCCAGCAATTCGTCGGCCAGGGCGGCGTCTTCGGCGGGGGTTGCGCCGCGCGGGCGGGTGCCGGCGATGGGCCGCACTTCGGCGACGCCGTTTTCGAGCCGGGCGTGCATTTCGGGGCTGGCAGCGATGACGTGCAACGGCGGCGTGCCCAGCCCGCCGGGGAAGCGCAAAAAGACCATGTAGGGCGATGGGTTGAGCCGGCGCAAGGCCCGGTAGATGGCAAAGGGGTGGGCGCCGGTGCGACCCGACAACCGCTGCGAGAGGACGACCTGAAAGACGTCGCCGGCGGCGATGTGCTCTTTGGCCTGGTGCACAATGGCCTCGAACTCGGCCTGGCTGAAGTTGGACACGAGGCGGACGGCACCCTCTTCTGGCGGCGAGGTGGCCGCAGCCCGCCCCCGGGCGACCGCGAGGCTCGCTCCCACCGGCGGGCTGTTTTCGGGGTGGGACGGGAGCATGGCGGGAATCGGGGCGCGCAGCCGGGCGACGATCTCGTCAATCCGGGCCGTGGCGCGACGGTAGGCAGTGGGTGTGTCCCCCTCCAGCCGGGCATTGGCGATGACCAACAACCGCTGGCGAGCGTGGTCAAAGACGACCAGGGTGTCGGCCAGCATGAAGGCGGCTTCGGGCAGGCCCAGGTCGTCGGCGGCGGTGGCGGGCAACCGCTCGAAGCGGCGGACGGCGTCGTAGCTCAAAAAGCCGACGGCCCCGCCGCTGAAGCGAGGCAGGTCGTCGAGAGGCACAGGGGTGAAGGGGGCCATCTCGGCCTCGAGGACCGTCAGCGGGTCGGCGCTGCCGGTCAGCGACGTCACGCGCTCGTGGCCGTTCCCCCCCACGAACACGGAGTCGCCCACCGCGCTGATCAACACCCGCGGTCGCACGCCGATGAACGAGTAGCGCGCCACCCGTTCGCCGCCGGAGACGGATTCCAGCAAAAAGCTGGGACCTTCGTCTTGCAATTTCAGATACACGCCCACCGGCGTTTCCAGGTCGGCCGGCAGCTCCCGGTAAATTGGAACCAGGTTGCCCTGACCCGACAATTGTTCCACCTGAGCGAGGGTTGGTTTGTACATAGTCGTACTCCAGGTCGATTACGCAATACGCAATACGTCTATACCACTGCGTACTGCATGTTGCGTATTGCGTATCTGCGTGCTGCGTGTTGCGTAATGAAAAAAGCCCTCTCGTCCGCTCGATCCTCGTGGTGAGGATCAAGGGGACGAGAGGGCCTGTAACGTCCACTCCCGCGGTGCCACCCCATTTAGGCCGACACAGACCGGGCGCACTCCTTTTGGGAAAAAAGAAACCCCGTGTGAAACACACGAGGCACGCTCGGCTGGCCAGTCTCACTCATCAGGTACGCGGCCGCCGCCCGGCGTTGGACCGGCGGCGTGAATACCCGGCTCCCAGATAACGGTGGAGTCTCCGGCGCCGCCTACTGGTCACTCGCCGGGTGACGTTCGGGGCGCAACTCCCGGGCCCATTCCCCGCCGTCGCTCGTACCGGACTTCCACCAACCGCCGGCTCTCTGGACGCTGCTTCGACGGGTACTATTCCCGTTCACAGTCGTTCGCTTTCGATTTGATGCCAACTCTACCACATCCGGGGGGATTTGTCAACTCGGATTTTCACCGATTTCAGAAAGCGGGTGGTCTCCCTCTTGAGTGTTGCAGCTATTGTCATGGCGAGCGACCGTAGGGAGCGAAGCCATCTCCGCATTGCGGATAGGAGATTGCTTACCCCGTTCGGGGCACAGGTCGTCGCTGCGCTCCTCGCGATGACGCAAGCGGCTTATATCAGCCCAGCAACACTCTACAGGGGGGCTACCAGAAAGCGACTCCCAACCTTTCCAGCAGGATCACGACCAGCGGCGCGATGGCGATGGCCGGCAAAAAGTTGCCCACCCGGATGCGCTTGAGATCGAGCAGGATGAGGCCGATGCCCATAATGAGCACGCCGCCGGTAGCGCTCATCTCGACCACAGCCGGGGTTTCGGCGCTGATGCCGGCCAGGCTGGTCCCCAGCAGTTTGGCGCCCAGGCTCAGACCGCCTTGATAGATCAAAATGGTCAGGGTAGAAAACAGGACTCCCGGCCCCAGCGAGGCACCGAAGGCCAGCGAGGCAAAGCCGTCGAGCATGCTTTTGAGGGCCAGCGGTTGATAGTCCCCTGTCAGCCCGTCGAGGATGGAGCCGACCACGGTGAGCGGCCCAACGCAAAAGACCAGGCTGGCGGTGACGAAAGCACGGGTGACGGAGCGGCCGGCGGCGACGTCGCCGGGCCGGCCAAAGCGGTCTTCCAGCCAGCGACCAACTGCCTCCAGCCCATCCTCGATGCGCCACCACTCGCCCAGCACGCCCCCCAGCAACACGCTGCCCATCACGATGAGCAGGTTTTGACTTTGCAAAGCCATCCCCATTCCCAGCACCAGAGTCATCAGACCCAACCCGCTCATCACCGTGTCGCGCATTTTGCCCGGCAGACGGGCGCCCAGCAGTGAGCCGATGGTCCCGCCGATGAGGACGGCCACGATGTTGATTAATGTGCCAGTCATATGGTTGTCCCTTGCCTTTTATCCCGACGTCGGGTTGGGATAGAGATTCTTGCGAACAGGCACGGCCAACTCCAGTCCCTGCCGTTGAAATTCCTCGACGATGCGCTGGCGGAGGTCCGACCGGACTTGCACCCACACGTCGCTCGGCGCGTAGCAAAGCAGCAACAGGTCCACCGCATATTCACGCAGACTGTCCACCTGAATGGTGACGCCCTTATCGGCCTGGAGACGACTTTCGGATTGAGCCAGGTCGCGCAAAACCTGGATGGCCCGTCCCACGTCGCTGTCGTGGGGCACCGATACGGTGACTTCGATGCGCCGCACCGAAGCGACAGAGTAGTTGATGGTCGGCTCGGTGGCCATCTTGCTGTTGGGGATGGTGACGACCGGACCGCTCAAGGTGACAATCTGGGTAGAACGCAACGACACTTTGCGGACGGTGCCACTGTAGTCGCCGATTTCGACGAAGTCGCCGATGATGAAAGGCTGGTCGAGCAAAATGAAGACGCCGGAGACGAAGTTGGCGGCCACGTCTTTCACCGCAAAGCCGATGATGATGCCGATGACTCCGGCCGCCGTGAGCGCGCCGTACAAGAGTTCGGTGACGCCCAGAATGGAGAGGGTGAAGATAACGCCGGCAGCAATGACGATGTAATCGAGCACCCGGTCGAGGACTTTCATTTCGCGGGGGTCGATGTCAAAGCCTTCGATGCGTTCGTCGAGGCTGGCGATCCAACGGCTGAGGTAGCGGACCAGAATCCAGACCACCGCCCACGCCAAAACGATGGTGACCACGCGCGTTACGTAAGTGGCCCAGGGGAGCGTTTGCAAGTATTCGGTGAGTGACACAGAAAAACCTCCAAGATTTAAATGATCAATCCATCGTAGAGACAGTCGAGGCTGAGATCGGGGCAAACGGACTGCTCGTGCTGCAAGGTGAGGGCGGCTGCCGAAGCGCCCAGACGCACTGCCTCGTCGATGGGAAAGTCGTTGAGCAGACCAAAGACCACACCAGCGGTGAGGGCGTCGCCGGCGCCGGTTCGATCTACCACCTCGGTTTTAACCGCCGGCACGTGTCCGCTGACTTCGGGTGTGGCGTAGCACACGCCCAATTCGGCCAGGGTGACGATGGCGATCTCCACCCCCATCGCCACCAGTTGCTTGGCAGCGGCGATGCCCTGGCTCCGCGTGTTGCGCAAGGAACGTCCACACAGGACCTCGGCTTCGGGCAGGTCCGGCGTCACCATAAAGAGATCGCCCAGGTGTGGCCTGAGACGCTCGGCCAGCGAGGCCGACGTGGGGTCGGCGCTGACGGGCACGCCGTATTTCGTGGCCTGACGCATCAACGATTGGATCGTCGGCGGCGACAGGTTGGCGTCCATCACCACCATCGCCGCGTCGCGGATGAGGCCGCGCCGGTTGTAGATGACGGCCGGTGTGATGGCCGACAGGACCGTCATATCGTCAACGGAAACGACCAAATCGCCGGCCTGGTCGTACACGGCCAGGTAGGCGCCCGTGTGGTGGTCGGGACTCTCCAGCAGATGCGACACGTCCACCCCGGCGTCGGCTGCCTGCTCGCGCACCCGCCGGCCGGAGCGGTCGGCGCCCACCGCCGACAGCAAGATGACGTGCTCGCCCAGGCGAGCCAGGTTTTCGGCCACGTTGCGGGCCACCCCACCCACGCTGATGCGGATGCTACCCGGATTGCTGGTGCCCGGCTGCAAGGGACCTTCGGCGCGCCCTTTGGTGTCCAGGCCGGCCGCCCCGACGACGAGGGTGTAGGGATGATTCATATCGGCTTTCGCCTCCCAATTTGATGGATTGTGATCTGGGTTTCTCCAAGAGCGTGTCTGAAAAATACTCGTAGTGACGACTTCAGTCGTTAGTTTTAAGTATTGGGTCAAACAACGACTAACACTTGCACCGTACTGCGGCGCAGTGCAGGTGAGTCGCTACTACAGACGCCTAATCCCGAATTTTCAGACGCTTTAAGGGAAACCGCTGGCGGCGGTCAACACTTTAATGGGGCAACCGGTCAGCAGGAATGTCTTTCAACAGCGGGTTCTGCCGGTCCCGCGGCGAGAGGATCGGCGCGCTCACGCCCCAGTCAACGCCCAACGCCGGGTCGTTCCAGGCCACGCCGTGCTCATCGCTGCCGTCGTAATAGTTGTCCACCAGATAGGTGAGGGTGGCGTCGGTGAGAGCGACGAAACCATGCGCCACGCCGACCGGGATGAAAATGCCCATCGGGTTGTCGTCCCCGATCTCCACGGTTTGGCTGGCCCCCCGGCTGGGCGACGAGCGACGCAGGTCCACCAGCGCCACCCGGATCATCCCACAGGGCACAAACCAGTAGTCTACCTGCCGGTGGTGGTAGTGCAGTCCCCGCAACACGTTGGCTTTGCTGTGGCTGCAATTAGTTTGGACGATCTCCCAACTCCGTTCGGGGAACCACTCCTTGCGAAACGTCTCTAAAAAACGACCCCGGTCGTCGGCCCAAACCTGGAGTCTGGCGAATTTGATGCCGGCGATGATCTTCGATTCGACGATTTCGGCCATTCCTCATCGTTCCCTTTTTTAGTAGCGGTAGAAAAGTAAGTGACATGTCATTGCGAGGGAGTGAAACGGACGAAGCAATCCCCGCACTGCAGGCCGGAGATTGCGTCGCTTCGCCCGCAATGACATCCCCCGTCACTTACAGTTTAACCACCGCCCCTTTTTAATCGTCGTCGTTGATTGCCTGACCATTTTACAACAAAAACGTGAAACGTGAAACGTGAAGCGTGAAGCGTGAAACGTGAAGCGTGAAACGTGATGAACTCGCACCGTAAACCTTCACGCTTCACGTTTGACGTTTGCAGAGGGGATCAGTCGAGGGTGCGGATGACGTGGTACACCGTGACCTCGTGGCCCACGCCC
>JAJRXB010000022.1 GCA_024276515.1 Chloroflexota bacterium | reverse complement strand
AGGGAGCCGCCGGAATAGGGATTCCGGCGCTCCGATGAGAACTGCCGCCAGCAATACGCAGCCCCGGAATCCCCATTCCGGGGCTACCGGAGAAAAGAAATCACCTCTTCCTGTCCAGCAACACCCGATAGGGAGACCACCTAATGATGTTTAAGAAATTATTTCGGCATACAGGCCGCCGACGATAAAGCGACTCAAGTCGCCCCTGAAGGCTCCAGGGCCGAGCGTCGGCCTGCGCCGACGCCAGCGTCCACGGGAGGTGGACGCTGGGCCGCCAGGCCTTCAGGAGTGCTATTTCGTCGGTTGCACGAAGGGGTAGTCTCCCCGTTGAGTGAGGGAGGAGAGCGCCGGAATGGGGATTCCGGCGCTCCCAGGGAAACCGCCCCCGGAAAGGCAGCCCTGGAATCCCTATTCCAGGGCGACCGGGAAAAAGGGATCACTTTTCATTAGCCAACAACACCTAGGAGGAAGACTATCCACGAAGGTTCAATGCGCAACTCCTATACTTGAGGGAAATGGTGACTATGGAACAAATCCGTAAGAAATATCTCCTGACCTTCCGCATAGGGATGGTGATGGCCTTGACCATCGTCGGGGTGCATGCCCGACTATCCGGAGAGGGCAGGGGCCGCGTGCACGCGCAATCGCCGCAGCCCGTTGCCTGGAGCCAACCGCAGATGGTATCTGGGGAAGGGGCATTGGCCTGGTTCCCCGACCTGACCGTTGACAACGTGGGGAACGTCCACGTGGTTTGGGAGACGATGCAGCCGGAGGATGGGCAGAGCACGGCGTATACCAACCAGGTTACTTACAAGCTTATGCATCGCGTCTGGGATGGTCAGCGCTGGTCGGCGCCAAACGACGTGTTCGCGTCGCGGGGACGGGGTGGGGGCGTGCTGCGCGAGACGATCTCGGCGGACAATGCCGGGTACGTGTATGCGACTCACGCCCTGGGCTGGCAGGTCGTGTTCATGAAGGCGCTGGCGGCCGAGTCCCTGTCGGCGACTGCCTGGTCTGAACCCCGGCAGATGAGCGGCGAGATGGCCTATATGTCGGACGTGGCGGTGGACGACCAGGGGGCCATCCACCTGATTTACGACCAGTGGGTTCCCATTGGGGCTTCAACGGGTGAGGGATCGTCTTCGCAACAATTATCCGATCTCTTTTACCGTCGCTCCGAGGATGGGGGGCGTACCTGGTCTTCGCCGATGAATCTGTCTAATTCGCCGGTGGGCGCTACCCGGGGGCAGATCAAGATAGACGGCGGTGGCACAGTTTACGTCACCTGGGACGAAGGGTGGGATCGCCTGGCACTGGATGGGGAGCCGGAGGTGGGGGTGCTCATTTTCTCCACCGATGGCGGGCAAACGTGGTCGACTCCCACCATCTTCGCTTATCCCGAAAGCAAGAACTCCCAGTTGGCGGCGGCCAGCGATGGACGGGGGCGAGTGCTGGCCGCCTGGCAGGCCTGGAGCCAGCAGGCTATTTACTACACCTGGTCCACCGACGGAGGGCGCTCGTGGGCACCGCCGGACAGGATTCCTGGCTTTATCGCGACCGGCCTGACCCTCTTCGACGCCTATGACATGGCCGTGGACAGTGCCGGAAACTTTCACCTGGTCGCCGTCGGGCGTGAGGGGCCGGAGAGCGACCGGCTGGGAGTGTATCACCTGGCGTGGAACGGGGCCTCCTGGTCGAAGCCGGTCCAAATTTACAAAGCGCCTGAGGGACCGGCGTACGCCGACTCGTATTATCCCAAAATAGCCATCGGACGTGGGAATCGTTTGTATGCAACCTGGTGGGTAGGGGATTTCAGCGCCGAGGCTCCTCGCTTCCGACAAATCTGGTTCAGCACCGCTCAGGTGGATGCTCCCGAGACCCCATTGCCGCCCACGCCCACGCCTGCGCCAACTCCAACGAAAATGCCCACACCGGCCACGGTTGCTACTTCTGTGCCGATTTCGGCGGCGGTGGAATCCCTTACAATCACTTCTTCTACCTTCGACCCCGGGGTGATCTACACCGAGAACGACGACGTGCTTCTGTTGCTTGCCAGCCTGGTGCCCCCTGTTTTGATCGTTTTGGGCGTGGTTGTGGTGCGGCGGGGCCGGCGGCGCCGGAGATGAGAGAAGGAACGACTATGAATTCACAACTTGATCGAATGGCCGGTGACAGGGGAGCCTGGTCGGAGATATTCCGCAACGAGCCGTTGCGCCTGGTGCTCCTTTTTCTGCTGGGGGTGCTTTCTCGCCTGCCCTTCGTCAGCCAAATTCTGTACCACTGGGATTCGGTGAACTTTGCCCTGTCGCTTTATCACTTCGACGTGGCCGCTGACCAACCCCAGGTGCCGGGGTACATTTTGTACGTGATGCTGGGGCGGCTGGTCAACGCCCTGGTCGGCGACCCCCAGGTGGCATTGGTGGGGATAAGCCTGGTCAGCTCCGGCCTGGCGGTGGTGGCGCTCTATCTCCTGGGCCGGGCGACGTTCTCCCGCCAGACAGGGCTGATGGCGGCGCTCTTCCTGGCCTCCAGTCCCCTTTTCTGGTTTTACGGTGAGGTTGCACTGCCGCACAGCCTGGATACCCTGGTCGTCATCCTGGTGGTCTGGATGCTTTACCAGGTGGTGCAGGGGGAGGTGCGCTTTGCACTGCCGGCGGCGGTGGCGTTGGCTATCGCCGGCGGGTTGAGGCCTCAGACGCAAGTCTTTTTGACGCCGCTGGCGCTTTTTGCAGCCTGGCGACTGGGCTGGCGCAAGGCGTTGCTGGCAATGGTGGTGATGGGATTTGTAGATTTGTTGTGGTTTGTGCCGTTGGTGTGGTCTGTGGGTGGTCTCGTCCGGTACTTCGAGGTATTCAACGTATTTGCCGGGCGTTTCAATGAAACGACGTCGGTTTTTAGCGGGGGGGCGTGGGGATTGCAGCGCAATCTCCGCAAGTTGGGTATGTACACACTCTACGCCTGGAGCCTGGCGTTCATCCCGGCGATGATATATGGTCTGTTGCGAGTCCCCCGGGCGTTGAAGCTGCTGCGACGCCGCCGGTTTTGGTTCTTGCTCCTGTGGATAGTCCCCTCAACTCTCTACTACACTTTCGTCCACATGGGGCAGCAGGGGTTGGTGTTTGTATTTTTGCCAGCTCTGCTTCTCATCAGCGCCGAGAGTCTGCGCCGCCTGACCGAAAGTCGGCGGGCCGTACAGTGGGGGGTGACGGGGGGGCTGGTTGCGCTACAGGCGACCATTTTCCTGGCTTTTCCCACCTATCCCCTGGGCGGCGACCGTTTCAAAATACTCACCTGGCAGACTATCCGCCAGCACGATCAATACTATCAGGAGCGCCTGGAAGTGGTCCGCCGCCGGTTTCCGCCGGATCAAACGGTGGTGATGGGGGCCGCCTGGCGTCACCTGGAGTATTACCTGAATGATTATCCCCTGATTCGCTTCAGCGTGATTCCCAAGTGGGAGCTGGGCGAGGGGAGGGCGATGGAGACCCGCCGGGGCGTTGAAGTTTTCTCGCTGCCCGACCTGCTGGGCCAGCCGTCCCCGCCAGAGGGGGTTAGTTACCTGGTCCTCTTTGATGACCGATTGCTGCCTTTCCTCGACACGCCACAGCGAGCGTTGCAGGTTCCCTTGCCGGGAGGCGGCGACCTGACGTACCTGGCGCTGGACCCCGGCGAGCGGTTTTACGTGGACTCCGATTCGTTTGGGCTGCTGGCGGACGAGGAACTCTCTGCTCGGTGATTGCGCCGAATTACCGGCTAAAGCCTCGACTCCAAGCGTTCAAAGTACAACCAAGTGACCGGCACTTGAACATCTGCTAGACCGGTCACTTTATTCAGATGAACGCGTACTTGCGCCTTGCTGCTATTTGGTGACGATGGGGATAAAGGTCTTCAGCCCGTTGGCGATGGTCTGGGCGCTCACCTCCATTATCCCATTGCCGGTATCCACCTGGGCCCGGTTGACGATGGCCGTTGGGTCGGCCACGTCTACCCTCACGTCAAAGGTGATTTCCAGGATGTCGTCGGCGGTGAGAACGCCAGTCCAGCGGACCTGGGTGTCGTCGGCGGTGAGGGTGCCTATCGCCGGGTTGCGTTGGGCGGAGCCATTGACGTAGCTGGTGCCGGCCGGGATGGGGTCGGTGACGGTGAGGGCCTCCCCCGTGCCGACGACGAGCAGGGTATAGGTCAGGGTGTCGTTTTGCTCGGCGGTAGCACGGTTGACCGATTTGCCCGAGCTCAACGCTGATCCGCGGATGATGTACACCAATCGCTCGATGTAATACAAATCGCCCTTGCACCAGGGATAGCTCAGGTAGTCACGTAACACGTCGGGGTCCTCTTGCATAATCAAAGCCTTGGCCAGAAAGACCTCGCGGGCCTGGGACAGCAGGTTGCTGAATATCTCTCCCCGATTGGGTATGAAGGACCAGGCCAGGTGTTGGGCCGGGACGACCGCGTCCACGAAGTCGTTTTGAAGCTGCATATCGTCCCAGGCGTAATCCCGCAGGGCGCGGGCAATGGCCGGCACCAGTCCGTCGTAGCGGGGGATCTGCCCGCCTCTTCCCCAACCGGTATCCATAAAGACCGCGTAGCCACCCTTCTCCTTCATCCACTGCTGGCTCCAGGGGGCCCCGGTTGGCCGGTGATCCTCCTCCCATTGCAGGCGAGCTTGCAAGGCAGTCGCCGCAGCGTTCACCCCCCACTCGTATTCGCTTTGATAGGACGGATTTCCCGGGTAGACCGTCCGCAGATGATCCGCCATGCGAGCGTAACCTATCAGCGAGGCCACCCTCCGGTTGACAGAGCGGTTGGGCGGAGAACCGCTCTCGATCAGGTTGGGATCGATGCTGTGAGCTGCGCCCACAATCGAATCCCAATGCGCTACGATGAAGTCCCAATCGCCGGTGTAGTAGGCATAAGCCCACAGATAGTAGAGTGTCTCCGACGAATCGATGGTGTAAACGCTTCCCGACGACACCGCGTAAGCGCCGGCGTCGTTGTTGATCTCGTAACGCTCTCGGCGTCGGCCGGTCAGGTCGGTGTAGGAAAATTTGTACCGAAGGGGGTCCGAAGTCTCGGCCCACATGGCCTGCAGGTAAGCCTTTACCTGCTGTTGCAATCCCGACGACAGGTAGGGATAGGCAATGGCCAGAATGTAGGCCTCTTCGGTGGGATCGCGGTAGTAGATGTAACCCGGCTTTTTACCGGCCAATTCGATGAAGGGAGCGTACCGCCCGCCTGACACCAGGTCCGAGACTTGCGCTTCCAACTCGTTCCTCACGTCCGAGGCGGCCGAGGGACCAACCGGGTAGTTTTCGATTTCGGTGACGTAGCTTTCGAGGACCGAGGTTGAGGGCACGGCGATGGGGCCGGTGGACGGTTGAGTCCCTCGTGAGGCGGCGATGTAATTTGTCTCCCCGTTGAACCCGGTCTTGTACATGCCGATCATCCCCTGAGAGACGAAAAAGATTTTGCCATCGGCGATGACGGCCGGCTGGCCGAAGAGGGACGACCCGCCGCCGGCCCCGCCCATAAAGCGAACTTTATCCAGCCCATCCTGACCAAAGGGCAGGGCGGAGCCTCGCTGCGAACTCTCTATCGAATGCGGTATGTCCCGGGAGACGGTCACCCGGCCGGCGTCCGTGCCGGAGGTCAGCACCGAGCCGACGGCGTCGCCGTGGCTGTAGAAGTAGAGCCGGTCGCCGCCCAGGCTGATGGCCGAAGCCTCGTCGCCTATCACAAACATGGCGGTGCTCCAGGTGTTGTTCTGAGTGGGCAGCATAAATAGCT
>JAJRXB010000419.1 GCA_024276515.1 Chloroflexota bacterium | reverse complement strand
GAGCTTGAGGGTAGCACCCTGAGCTTGAGGGTAGCACCCTGAGCTTGAGGGTAGCACCCTGAGCTTGTCGAAGGGTGCGGGGCTCGCTCCAACCCGTCATCCTTCGACAAGCTCAGGATGACTACCGTGGCTCAGGATGACTACCGTGGCTCAGGATGACTGCCGCGGCTCAGGATGACTACCGGGGCTCAGGATGATTACCGGCCTCAGTACCACACTCCGAACTGGTTGGGAGGTGCAAGTGCCGATTGACCTTGCTCCATACTCTTGTACATGTTATTCTATCAGCAAGTGGAGAACAAGACAAGCTGGGCAAAGATCAAATGGGTGTGTTTCAAATGAATTGAAAGTAGGGGCGAACCCTTGTACCCCGTACGGGGCACTTGCGGTCGCCCTGTCAGAACCTGGGTGAATCTGCCAACTGGTGCAGGCAAGACACTGCCCCTACACGTCTCAACTGAAATGAAACACACCCGTCTCAAATCTCCAATCTCCAAAGTGGAGGAAGACTATGACCAAGACCAACACATCCTTCGGGCACGAAACGTATCTATCGCCCTTCACCTGGCGCTACGGGGGGCAGGCGATGCGCGAGCTGTGGAGCGAAGTGCACAAACGGCGGCTCTGGCGACGGGCCTGGCTGGCGCTGGCCGAGGCGCAGCAGTCTTTTGGCCTGGTGACGGCCGAGCAGGTGGCCGACCTGCGCGCTCACGTGGACGACGTGGACATCGAGCGTGCCCACCAGATCGAGGCCGAGATCCGCCACGACCTGATGGCCGAGTTGCAAACCTTCGCCGGCCAATGTCCCGTCGGCGGGCCGATTCTCCACCTGGGGGCCACCTCGGCGGACGTGGAAGACAACGCCGACGCCCTCCGGCTGCGCGCCGCGCTGGACCTGGTGCTGGACCGGTTGACGACGCTCCTGCAAAGCCTGGCCGACCAGATTCACCGCTGGGCCGACACGCCGGCCATGGCCTTCACCCACCTGCAGCCGGCCGAGCCGACGACCGTCGGCTACCGGCTGGCGCAATATGGGCAAGACCTGCTGATGGACTTTGGGGAACTGAGTCGCGTCCGGGGGGAAATCCGGGGCAAGGGGCTGAAGGGGGCGGTGGGCACGTCGGCCTCGTACGTGCAACTGCTGGGGTCGTCCGCCGCGGCGCAGGAGTTGGAGGCGCGGGTGATGGCCGCCCTCGACCTTCCGGCCTTCCCCGTCGCCACCCAGACCTATCCGCGCAAGCAAGACTGGCTGGCCCTGAACGCGCTGGCCGGGCTGGCCGGGTCGCTCTACAAATTCGCCTTCGACCTGCGCCTGCTGCAATCGCCGCTGCCAATCCTGCCGGAGGCACGGGCGTTGGGCGAGTGGGCCGAGCCCTTCGGCCGGCGGCAGGTCGGCTCCAGCGCCATGCCTTTCAAGCGCAACCCGATCAACGCCGAAAACATCGACAGCCTGGCCCGCTACCTGGCCGCCCTCCCCCGTGTGGCCTGGGACAACGCCGCCCACAGCCTGCTGGAGCGCACGTTGGACGACTCGGCGAACCGCCGTCTCATCCTGCCCCAGGCGTTCCTGGCCACCGACGAAATCCTGTCGCGGGCGACGCGGCTGGTCCGCGGCCTGCAAATTGACGAGGCAGCGACCGCCCGCACCCTGAACGTCTACGGCACCTTCGCTGCCAGCGAACGTCTGTTGATGGAATTGGTGAAGGCAGGCGCCGACCGGCAGGCGATGCACGAGGTCATCCGGTCCCACAGCATGGCGGCCTGGGCGGCGATGGCGACCGGTCAGCCCAACCCCCTGCCCGACCGCCTGAGCGCCGACCCCCAGGTGACGGCCTACCTGCCGCCCGACCGGGTTCGGTCCCTGCTCCACGCCGCCGACTACGTGGGCGACGCCGCCGAACGCGCCCGGCAGATGGCGGAGCGAATCAACGAAGCGTGTTGCGTCCCTACTCCCCAATCCCCGCCATAGCCTGGTCAAGGGAGACTAAACTCTGCCGCAGTTGTCCAACCAACTCGGCCAACCCCGTCTCGCTCACTTTGACCGAGATGGGGACGCTGAGATCGAGGGACACGGTGGTGGAGATAGGCACGGTTCGGTCAATCGAAACCGGCACGCTGAGATCAACCGGCACTTCCATGTCCACCGGAATCGTGATGTCTATTGGAACCGTCGCGCCAATCTCTGGAATGTCTACGAGCACGGTGGTGCTGACTTCCTGTTTGATAGGAATCGTCGTGTGGATGGGGACTTCCAGCGCTTCGCGGAAGGGAACCTCGGCCTGGATGGGGATGTTTTCGTTCACCGGGATGTTGAATTGAATGGTCGCTTCCTGAAATGTGCCCAGGTCGGCGATGGCCTGTTGCAGCATCGCCCGGCTTGGCCGGACCAGGCTCTGCACCTGCTGCTGAAAGCTGAACCATTGCCACAAGAGAATCCCATTCAGGCTCAACGACAGAATCACCAATACGAAAAGCAAAACCAGCGCTGCCTTTCCTGCTGTGGACAAGTTTACCCTCCTTCTATGGCAGGGCGACCAGGTGGTAGATGGTTCCATCCTGGTAGCCCAGGACGTAAATCTCCCCGGCCGCGTCTTCGCCAAAGGAACTGATGCTGACGTCGGTCTTTAGCAGCAGAGTCATCGTCCATTCGCCGGACGCTTCTTGCTTCAGCCCCCAAATATTGCCCGAGCAGAAGTCCCCGAAAAAGTAGATGCCGGCCAACTGGGGGTAACGAGTTCCCCGGTAAACGTAACCGCCGGTGATAGAACAGCCCAGGGTGTGATCGTATTCGACTATTGGCAGCACCAGCCCGCCGGGGTCGCAGTTGGTGTCTGGCTCGAAGCAATGGTTCCCCTCCATCACGTCCCAGCCATAGTTCTCGCCGCCGGGACTGCCGGCGGGCTGAAAGTCTACCTCTTCGTAAAGGTTCTGACCGACGTCGGCGATGTAAAGATCGTTCGTGGCCCGGTCGAAGGCGAAGCGCCAGGGGTTGCGCAGACCCAGTGCCCAGATTTCTGGTCGGGCGCCCGGCTGGTTGAGAAATGGATTGTCGGCAGGGACGGCGTAGGTGTCGGTCCCTGCCACGTCTATGCGCAGCATCTTGCCCAGCAACACGCCGGGGTTTTGAGCGTTGCCCCACGGATCGCCCGCCCGACCACCATCGCCCATCCCGATGTATAAATAACCGTCGGGGCCAAACTGAAGCTGGCCGCCATTGTGGTTGCTGGCCGGCTGCTCGATTTGGAGGATTTTCTGCTCGCTGGTCGGATCGCCTTGACGAGGGTCGCTTTCCATCAGCCGGAAGCGGGCGACGACGGTGTTGCCACCATGGTCGGTGTAGTTGACGTAAAAGAGGCCGCTGGCGGCGAAGTCGGGTGGAAAGGCGACGCTGAGGAGACCCTGCTCACTCGCCTCGGAGCCCACCCGGTCGGTGATGTCGAGGAAGGGGGTGGGTTGCACCACCCCGTTTTCGACCAGGGAGATGCGTCCCACCTTTTCAACGATGAACAGGCGAGACAGATTTGGGTCGTCTCCCCCGGCGTGGGTGAGGTAGACGGGTGACTGGACTCCGGTGAAGGTTGGTTCCAGGGCGATGGCCGGCGGGGAGGTGAGCGGGATCGTGGGGCTGACCGCCTGCTCCGGGATGGTGGTGGGAGCGGCGGGCGGAGTCGGAGACGGCACGGTTTGGGGTGGCGGCGTTGGGAGAGCCATTTGCGCAGGAGTGGGAGAGTCCCCGGCGGGTGAGGTCGGGGTGGCGCCGGGAAGGGGCGCGGATGGGGGACTGGGAGACTCCCCGGTCGGGGGAGGCGGCTTCACCTGGTCACAGGCAGTGACCAACACAAGCAAGCCGGCCAACACAAGATGATAAGGGAGAAGATGTTTTGCAACCATTGACCTTTCCTGACGATAGCACGTCTGTAGTTACTCAATTACAGGACTTACGCAGTTGGTGAGATCGAAAACCCGATAAGACCTCACAGGTTTCCGCAGGCTCTCCAAAGCGTGAAAATGTGCCCGTTTGGATATGAGTTCATCCACCGGGCACTGTTCAAAAACCTGTGAGATCTCAAGTGCGTAACTCCTGTCAATTACCCTGTCCTTTGTGTTACGATTTTCGTTTCCATTCCAAACGCAACACCTGTATTTCGTCGTCGTCGTCACAGTTGTGTGAGATATTCCACTCAAGCTTGTCTGAAACGACCTGCCCTTTGTCTTTTAGCTGAATGTACCAGGCTGCACCGTCTGGGAAATCCAGAAGAGAGCCGAGGTGAATGTTGTACTCCCCGTCGCTGCCGGAGGTGGTGGTGAATGTCTCGTCGTTTCCAATCACTTCGATGGTGATACCCGATAGTGGGTTGCCTTGGGCATCGAGGACGATGCCATACACGCCCAGGTCGTAGCAATTGTTTTCTTTCCACCAGCTACTCAATTCAAAGCGGGGCGCCGGGGTGGGTGTGGCCGCAGGCGCGGCTGTGGGCGTGGCCGTGGGTGGCACCGGCGTCGGCGTGGGCGGGAGGGGGGTGGCGGTCGGCGGGACCGGCGTCGGCGTGGGCGGGACGGGCGTCTCGGTGGGGGCGGGGGTGGGCGTGTCGGTCGCCGGTGCCGGCGTGTCGGTCGGCGTGGGTGTGTCGGTCGGCAGGGCGGGGGTGTCCGTCGGCACCGGGGTGGCCGTCGGCGGCAGCGGCGTTGGGGTGAAGGTGGGCTGCGGCACCCGGGTCGGTTCCGGTTGGGGGACGCGCGCTTCCCGGGCACCCCAGGCGCAGCCCACCGACAGGAGCAGCAGGGTAATCGGCAGGGCTCGTCGCCCGGCGACGCGGAGCAATTGGGCAGTCTGTTTGGGAAGAATCGTGCTGAACAACGGCTGGTCTCCCGTTCGGTGGGGTCAACTGACAAAAGAAAACCCACGCGCCTGTCGTGGGGCCAATTGTCAAGGGGATTATAACACAGCCTGGCGCGGGGGTCAATCAACCATCCAGCACCGCCCGCACTTTGCGGGCCAGGGCCAGGGGACTGAAAGGCTTTTGCAAAAGGGTGACGCCCGGCTCCAGCATGCCGTGGTGGGCGATGGTGTTGTCGGTGTAGCCAGACATAAAAATGGTTTTCAGTTCAGGATGGATCTGGATCAGTTTTTCGGCCAGGGCCACCCCGCTCATGCCAGGCATAACCACGTCGGTCAACAGCAGGTGGATGGGATTGGGGTGATAGGTAGCCAATTGCAGCGCTTCCTGACCATCTCGCGCTTCCAGCAGGGTGTAACCTTGCCTTTGCAGCACCCGCCACACCAGCTCGCGCACCGCCTCGTCGTCTTCGACCAGGAGGATCGTTTCGCCTCCGGCGGGCATCTCTCTGCCGGTTTCCGGGCGGGGCAATGGCTGCGCAGCTTCCCGGGCACGGGGCAGGTAAATCTTGAAGGTGGTGCCTATGCCCTCTTCGCTGTAGACCCAGACGTACCCTCCGCTCTGCTTGACGATTCCGTAGACGGTGGCCAATCCCAGGCCGGTGCCTTCCCCTTGCTCTTTGGTGGTGAAGAAGGGCTCGAAGATGTGTGCCTTGACCTCCTCGCTCATGCCGATCCCGGTGTCGCTGAGGGCCAGCAGCACGTGTTCGCCCGGCCCCGCTTCCAGGTGGTGGGCGGTGTAGTCTTCGTCCAGCACCACGTTGGCCGTTTCGATGGTCAGCCGGCCGCCTTCGGGCATGGCGTCTCGGGCGTTGACCGCCAGGTTGACGATGACCTGCTCCATTTGCGCCGGGTCCACTTCCACCGGCCACAGGTCGGGGGCGAGGAGGGTCTCCATTTGAATGTCCTCGCCGATGATGCGTCGCAGCATCCCCTCCATCTCGGTCACCACGGTGTTGAGGTCCAGCACCTGGGGTTCGATGACCTGCTTGCGGGAAAAGGCCAGCAGTTGGCGGACCAGGTCGGCGGCACGCCGGGCCGAGTCTCGAACCTTGCTCACCAATTCCTGGGCCGGGTCGTGTGGCGACAGTTGAAATTGAAGCAATTCGGAGAAGCCGTTGATGGCCGTCAGCAGGTTGTTGAAGTCGTGGGCGATGCCTGCGGTCAGCCGGCCAACCGCTTCCATTTTTTGTGCGTGGAGATATTGTTGCTCCAGTTGCCGGCGTTCCTGGTCGAGCCGGGCCCGGGCCAGCACGCCGGCCACCTGGTCGGCGACGTTCCAGGCCAGGCTCACCTCTTCGGCCGAGAAGTGGCGTGGCTCGACCGCTTCCAGGCACAGGCTGCCCACCACCTCCCCTTCGATGATGAGGGGGAGCAGGAGTAGCGAGACGGTGCCGCGCTGGCACATCAGGCCGTGGGTCGGGGCCAGACGCGGGTCGTTTTGGGCGTCGTCCACGGCCAGCGGTGCTTTGTGGCTGAGCAGATATTGGAGCGCGAGGTTGCCTTCGATGGGGATGGCTTCGTCCATCGCCGGCAGCGCCGACGGCTGATCTTCGGCCAGGTACTCGGCGACGACCAGCGCTTCGGTTTTTTCCTGATTCAGCAGGGTGGCAGCGGCCTGAGGCACGTCAAAGGCCCGGGCCAGTTCGCGGCAGGCGATCTCCAACACCTCCTCCGGTTCCAGGCTGGCGGTGGAAGCGGCGATGATCCGGTTGAGCAAGGTCAGTTCGCGGTTGCGACGGCGGATTCTCTTTTCCACCCGCTTACGCTGAATCGCGGTAGCCAGCACGTTGGCGCCCGCCTGGAGGAAGTGAACGTCGTCTCTGGTAAACGTTCGTTGTTTGGTTGTGTGCGCCCCCAAGACGCCAAAAGGCCGGTCCTGGCCCTGGATGATGACACTGATGCCGCTGACCACCTGGTGGTCGCGGAGCAGGGGTGGGGCGCTGAAGCGTGTTTCGGTGCGGAGGTCCTCCACGATCACCGGTCCGTTGGAGAGCAGGGTGTAGCCTGCCTGCGAATCGATCCCGGTGCCTGTCGTCGCCTGGCCCACCAGCCCCTCCTGCCAGCCCACGCCCGCTCGCAACAGCAAAGCATCGCCGTTCGGGAGGAGTTCCAAAACCTTGCAGTATTCCACCTCCAGAGTCTGGGCCACGATGGCGGTGGTCTCGTCCATCAACGTTGAAAGGTCGGTGCCCGCCAGCGCGCGTTGCCCCAGTTCGGCCACGGCGGCCTGCTGGCGCGCACGGGCTTTGAGCTCCGCCTCCGCCCGCTTGCGCTCGGTGTCGTCTATCTTGATCGAAAGGAAATGGGTGATCTCTCCTTCTTCGTTTCTGATCGGCGAGATGGATTGCAACTCCCAGTAGAGTTCACCGTTCTTTCTCCGATTGCAAATGTTTCCTCGCCATTCTTTGCCCGATTTGATCGTGTCCCACAGCTCTTTGTAAAATTCCGGCGGGTGGACGCCCGATTTCAAGATGCGCGGCGTCTTCCCGATGACTTCTTCGACGGCGTAACCGGTGATGCGCGAGAATTCGGGATTGGCGTACTCGATGATGCCGTCGGTGTCGGCGATCATCATCGAAGTCGGGCTTTGTTCGACGGCGCGGCACAGCTTGCGGAGTTGTTCCTCGGCGCGATATCTCTTTTCGCTGGCTTCCAGCAGTTCGCGTGTTTGCTGCATCGCGGCGAACAGGCGGGCGTTTTCCAACGTCACGGAGATGTGATGGGCAAAGGCCGTCACCGCCGGGACGTCGTCTGGGGTCAGGCCGTCGCCGGCTACGTGCAATATGCCCCGAACGTGCCCTTCGGCCACGATTGGCGCGCAGATGGTGGGCATGGAGTCGAAGGCTTTGACGATGCGGTCGGCGGAGCGCCGGGCCGCCTCTGGGATCATCTGCGCGACGACGGTGCTGCTGTCGGCGACGAAGAGTGCCTCCCCGGTCTCCACCACCCGCCGGCAGACGTCCACCCCCGCCACGTCGAACTGAAATCCCTCGGCCCTGAGTCCGGTGAGTTGCTCCAGGCCGGCTATCGTTTGGCCGCAGGTGATCGCCCGGATGGTCAGCCGCCCGTCCTTCTCGTTGAGCAGGCTGAGAGCACCGTGCAGGCCCAGGCCACCGATTTGCTCGCTGACGGCGCGAAAGACCTCTTCCTCGGAATGGGCCGCCGACCGCTGGAGTGAAGCCGCCGCCCCGTTGAGAGCGTGCAGCAATTCTGCCTTCCGTTCTCCCCTGAGCAAATCGTCGTTTGAGGAGGTTGTCTTCTTTCCCATGCTTCACGTTTCTTAATTGTAACTGTTCAGCGGGGAGGTAAAGATCATCCCGGTAAAGCCTTGCGAAGGTTCGGAAGTGCTTTTGGAAAGCAGGCCCGCTCCCTATTGGGGGCATATGACCGTCACGCAGACCTCCCTCGAAACCTTCGCAAGGCTGCCCTGCTGAACGCTTACTCTTTTAAGCAACGACCAAGTGACCGGCACTTAAACGTCTGCTGGAAAGGCTCTTCTTTGCCACAATGATGCTAGAAAGGCGACAAAAGTGCCGGTCACTTTATTCAAAAACGTTATCCATAGAAATGTTACCACAAGTTACGTTATTACGCTGTAAACTTAGCGTGAAAAATTGACTCATACTCGGCCATCGTCTTTTGCACCACCGGCGTGAGGCCGACGACTTCCCCCTTCTCCGCCAGTTCCTTCCAGCGGGGGTTGCGGACCGGCGGACACTTCCAGGCGTCGGGTGGGGTGAGCGCGCGCAGGCCCTTGAAGGTGGTGAGAATGCCACAGTTGAAACAGTGTTCACGGCAGTCTATTTTGGTCTCTCCCCGTTGGGCGGCGTGCCAATCCATCAGCAGCCAGCGCTTGCTCACGCCGGCCTCGATGTGGTCCCAGGGGAAGACTTCGTCGGCCAGGCGGGGGCGGGTGGCGTACCATTCCTGATTCAGCCCCACCTCCTGGAACGCCTGTCGCCACAGGTCGGGGTGGAAGTGCTCGCGCCAGGCGTCGAACTTGCAGCCTTTTTGCCAGGCGCGGGCGATGGCCTGCCCCACCCGCCGGTCGCCCCGCCCCAGCGACGCTTCCAGCAGCGACTCTTCGGGCTCGTTCCAGTTGTAAATGACCCCCTTCGCCCGGCGGAATTCCTCTTTGAGGATGGCCTGCTTGCGACGGATGGTCTCTAGGTCGTTCAGCGCGGCCCACTGGAAGGGAGTGTGGGGCTTGGGCACAAAGGTGCTGACACCGACGCGCACCTGGGCCTTGCGGCCATGATGTCGCCGCCCTACCTCCAGCACCCGTTTGGCCAGGCGAGCGATGGCGCGCACGTCGTCGTCGGTCTCCGTCGGCTGGCCGATCATAAAGTAGAGCTTGATGAGCCGCCAGCCCCGGCTGTACACCATGTCGGCCACGTCCAGCAGTTCGCCGGTGGGGATGGATTTGTTGATCACGTCGCGCATGCGGTCGGTGGCCGCCTCGGGGGCGAAGGTAAAGCCGGTCTTGCGTCCGCGGGAGAGCATATCCACCAGCTCCACGGTGACGCTCTCCACCCGGGAGCTGGGCAGCGACAGCGACAGGTTGCGGTCGCCATACCTCTCCGACAATGCCTTGACCAGCGGCCCGATCTGGCTGTAGTCGGTGCTGGATAGACTGAGCAGTCCAATCTCCTCGTAGCCGGTCTCGCGGACGATGGCGTCCACCGTCTCGATGAGTTCCTCCGGCGACCGCTCGCGCACCGGGCGGTAGATCATCCCCGCCTGGCAGAAGCGACAGCCCCGGGTGCAGCCCCGCTGAATCTCAATCGAGGCCCGGTTGAAGACCACGTCCACGAAGGGGACGACGAATCGGGTGACGGGCGGCGGCATCACCGGGGTGATGCGCTTGACGACGTGTGGTTCCGCCTCTTCCACCACGGGCTCGATTTTGGCCAGGGTGCCGTCTTCAAAATAGACGGGAGTGTAAAAACGAGGCACGTACACGCCGGGGACTTGGGCCATGCGCCGCAATTGCGTCTCCCGGTCGGCGTCCCGCACCTGGCGGTAGGCCTCGACGATCTCCAGAATGACCTGTTCCCCCTCGCCGATGGCGAAAAAGTCGATGAAGTCGGCCATTGGCTCCGGGTTGAAGGCGGCGCTGCCGCCGGCCATCACCAGGGGGTGGCGTTCGTCCCGCGCCTCGCTCAGAATGGGCATGCCCGCCAGGTCGAGCAGTGTCAGCACGTTGGAGTAGAGTTGTTCGTAAGGCAGGCTGATGCCGATCAGGTCGAAGTCGGTCAGGGGATGACGGGTCTCCAGGGAATAGAGGGGCAGGCCGGCCTGACGCATCGCTGCTTCCATGTCGGGCCAGGGGACGTACACCCGCTCGGCCAGGACGCCGGTCTCTTTGTTGAGAAGGTCGTACAGGATGGCCAGGCCCAGGTTGCTCATACCCAGGTCGTACACGTCGGGGAAGGCCAGGGCGACCTTCACGTCGGTGGTCCCCCAGTCTTTGACGACGCTGTTGTATTCGCCGCCGGTGTAGCGCCCCGGCTTTTGCACGGTGGGGAGAATTCTGTCCAGCGCTCGATCGTCTATTCGCATCGCTCATCCCTGTAACCAGATTTAACCACTCCAGTTTACGTCCATGATAGCACAGTTGGGGGGATGATTCAAATGCGCCTGCAGGGTGGGTGCATTTCAATTCTATGGCAGGATGCGTCTTTTATCTGGCCCGGCATCAGGCGATAGCGACTAAAGTCGCTCCTGAAGGCCCCAGGCCGAGGCGTCGGCCTGCGCCGACGCGCTGGCGTCCACGGGAGGCGGACGCCTGGCCGTCAGGCCTGCAGGAGCGGTTTCAACCGCGTTTG
>JAJRXB010000418.1 GCA_024276515.1 Chloroflexota bacterium | reverse complement strand
CCGCAGCGCCGGAATCCCTATTCCGGCGCGGATGGAAAATACGGCTTTTCAACAGGCAATTGGTATAATACACAGTACGCAGTGCTACGTGTTGCGTATTGCATGTTGTCATCACGTGTTACCCTTCGCTTTACTCCTCTCCGCTGCCAGCTTCACCGCGTCCACAATGTTTTGATAGCCGGTACAGCGGCAAAGGTTGCCGGCGATGGCTTCGCGGATTTCGTCCTCGGTCGGGTTGGGATTCTCTTCGAGGAAGGGGACCAGGGTGGTCAGGAAGCCTGGGGTGCAAAAGGCACATTGCAGGGCATGAGCATCCCAAAATGCTTCCTGGAGAGGATGCAGATTCTCCGGCGTTCCCAACCCTTCGACAGTCACGATCTCGTGGCCGTTGGCCTGCACGGCAAACATCAGGCAGGAGCGGACAGCCTGGCCGTCGAAGATAACCGTGCACGTGCCGCACACGCCGTGCTCACAGCCGACGTGCGTGCCGGTCAGACCAAGCTCGTGGCGCAGGAAATCGCTCAGCAGCATCCGCGGCTCGACGTTGCGTTCATAGCGTGTGCCATTGACAGTGACGGCAACAGGGAATAGCTCACTCATAGTCGTCTCCTCGTTCGTCTGATCGTGCTCGCCTAACCCTCACAGAATCGTACTCATCACGAATTTCACGAATAGACGAATGGTGCGAATTTTTTAGTTTACGATACGGGTGTATTCAACACGCGACGTGCCAAAGTTGACCAGAATGCCCAGTTTCAAGCCTGTGACTTTGAGGTACGACAGCGTTTGTTGTTTAAATACATCGGGTAGCGCCGATACAGCCTTCAGTCTCTGAGTCCGGCTCGTTCGAAGGCTTGCTCCAGGGCACGACGCGACAGCACGTTGACCAAATGACGACGATAGGCTGCTGAGGCGTGAATATCGCTGCTGGGGTCCACGTCGGCGCTGGCGGCGGTCTCGGCGGCGGCACGGATGGCCTCGGGAGTCGGAGCCTGCCCCTTGAGCGTCGCGGCTGCCTGGTGTGCTTCCACCGGCCCCTCGCCGACGCTCAAGAACACCAAACGGGCCTGCTGGCACCGACCCCGATCGTCCAGAGTCACCATAGCGGCGACGCCTACCAGGGCGTAGTCGCCGTGTCGGCGGGCTACCTCCTGAAAGGACCACCCACTGCGCGGCGGCATAGGGGGCAAGGCGACCTCCACCAGCAATTCGTCGGGCTCCAGCACCGTAGTAAAGAATCCGACGAAGAACTCATCTGCCGAAACCCAACGCTCGCCGACCTGGCCGCGGAGCCGAAAGCGCCCGTTCAGCGCCACGCTCACGGCTGGCAACTCGGCCGCCGGGTCCGCGTGGGCCAGGGTGCCGCCAATGGTGCCCCGGTTGCGGATTTGCGGGTGGGCGATGTGAGGCATCGCCTCGTAGAGCAAAGGTGCGCGCTCGGCGACCAGGGCGCTGTGTTCAATCTGGCTTTCCCGAGTCATAGCGCCGATGCGCAAACCGCCATTTTCATCTGGGCTTATGTAAAAAAGATCGGAGATGTTGTTCAAATCAACCAGAACGGAAGGCTGAGCCAGGCGAAAGTTCATCGTGGGGATCAGGCTTTGGCCGCCGGCCAGGGCCTTGGCGTCGTAGCCATACTCGGCCAGGTGGGCCAGAGCCTCCTCCACACTGGTGGGCGCATAATATTTAAAGGGGGCTGGCTTCATGGAGTATCTACCTCCTCTAAGGTATTTACCTCCTCTAAGTTAAGCGATTGAAATCGCGCCTGAAAGGCGTTCCGCCAGCACAAGGCGGTTGAAACCGCTCCTGGAGGCCTGGCGGCCAAGCGTCCACCTCTGTGGACGCCCCGGCGGCGTCGGCGCAGGCGATAGCCCTGGAATGGGGATTCCAGGGCTGCCGGAGCGCCGGAATCCCCATTCCGGCGCGGACATCGGGTTTATCAGAACCAGCTTGATAGAGCACTAGATTAGCGTGAGGTGTTAATCCCACGCCACCGGTGTATTTTCTAGGTCCCCGCCGGAGATAGGGATTCCGGCACGGTGGGGCTTTCATCCTCTCCTCTTGGTTCCTCCCACGGCGGCAGTCGCCGGAACCAGCGGGGGGAGGGTTTGCTCTGTCCCCTCATCCATAATTGATACGTGATCTGCATATGGCCCAGGTGAAGGGCGGTGTGGTCAACGACGTGCAAGAGGCCCCAACGGACAGGGACCGTCCGGTCCTTCACCTGGCGCGTGCCATCCAGGTCGGCCTCATTCAAAGCAGACAACACCGCCCGCGTTTCTTCCCCGGTCTCTTCCAGAAGCCGGAGCAGTTCCGAGGCATCGCTGGCCTGAGTGGAAAATTCGGCAGCGCGGTCTCGGGTGGGAGGACGACCGCCCACCACTTCCGCAATCCAGAAGCGCTCCGCGCCAGCGACGTGAGCAGCCAAGACGGCCAACGAGTTGGTGGCGTGGTCTTCAACGTTTTCGATGGGACGCCAGTTCAGAGCCTCCGCCGGCAGGTCGGCGATCAGATCACCCACCTGACCGCGCAGGTCTTCGATTCGCTGCAAGTAGTTCGCCAGTTCTGAGAGCATCTTATATCAGAGTAGGGGCAAGGCATTCTGACCAGGCTCATGTATGAAAAGTGTGCCGACATGTCACCGCGAGCCGGAGGCGACCCGCACCTGCGTGCCCCGTACGGGGTACTGCGGTGGGGCAGGTGAGCGGTCTCAGCCGTTGGTGAGGGGGGAAT
>JAJRXB010000417.1 GCA_024276515.1 Chloroflexota bacterium | reverse complement strand
ATCGGTCGGGCTGGGGGTCAGGCTGACCGAGGTCCACGTCCCTCCGAACGGGTTGCCGTCGTTTTCCCAGGCCAGGATGCGGGGGTGGCCGTATTGCCCTGAAACCAGGTCTGGGTCGCCGTCGTTGTCCAGGTCACCGGCGACCAGGGCATAAACGTCGCTGCCGGCATTGGTGGTCACCGTGTTGGACAGCCAGCCTCCCTGGAAGGGAGTGCCATCGTTCTGCCAGGCAACGATGGTGTTATCTTCGCCGGCCGACACCGCGTCCAGGTCGCCGTCGCCGTCCAGGTCCACGTCGAGCACAACCCGCACTTTCCCGGGCCGCGAACCGAGGGCAGTCCCCTCCTCGGCGAAGGGGAGGACCTGCCGGCCGACGAGGGTGTTTTGGATGATTTGCAGTTCGTCGGCGCCGCCGGCATTGTTCTGCCCATACATTACGTCAACATCGTAGTCGTTGTCAAAATCGGCCCCGACCAGGGCATTGACGCTGGCATCGCTGCTGTCGAGGTGCGTGACGCTCCAGATGCCGTTGAAGGGACCGTTGTCCCCCGGTCCCTGCCAGGGGTTTTGCCAGGATTGTACGCCGTTGGTCGTCGTCCCGGCCCCGCTCAGCAGGTCCAGGTCGCCGTCGTCGTCCAGGTCCGCAGCGAACAAGGCGTTGACCGCACCTGCCGCGTCGCCGACGTCGTTTCCGCTCCCCCACGCGCCGCCGAAAGCCGTGGCACCCGGGTTTTGCCAGACGAGGATGTTCCCGGCGCCGTCGCCGCTGGCGACGTCGGTATCCCCATCCCGGTCCCAATCGCCCAGGGCCAGCGACAGGCCATCACCGGCGAGGGAGCCGGTCCCCAGGGCTACGGGCGTCCAGCCGCTGTCGAAAGGCGTGCCGTCGTTCTGCCAGATCTGCACCCGATCCGCAGCGCCGCCGCTGACCGTCACCAAATCCAGGTCGCCGTCGCCATCCAGGTCGGCCAGGGCCACGTCGTTGATGGGGTCACCGCTCCACGACACGGTGACTCCGGTCCAGGCGGTGGTGAAGGGAGTGGTTTGGGTGAGAGGATTGCGCCAGAGGCGAAGAGTCCCATTGGCGTCGGCAACCACCAGATCGGGCCGGCCGTCATGGTCCATATCACCCACGGCCACCGCCAGCAGATCGTCGCCGAGGCCAGAAGCCAGCGTGTGGCTTATGCTCCACGTGCCGGCAAAGGGGGCCGCGACGGGGTTGCGCCACAGCTTCACCTGATTGCCACCACTCCCGCCGCCGGTGACGGCCACCAGGTCCAGGTGTCCATCCTGGTCAAAGTCGGCTGTGGCCAGGTCACGGATGGTCTGTCCTGCCCCCCCAACGGTCGCCGCCGCCGACCAACCGTCGAAGGGAGTCCCATCGTTGGATTGAATCATCAGGTTCGGGCCATCGGCGTAAGCCAGGTCGGTTGTGCCGTTGAGGTCCAGGTCACCGGCCGCCAGGGCCAGCACGTCGCCAGAAGCCCCGCCAGCTCCGAGGGCTGCTCCAAAGTCGTGGGTATCGCCTCCAATGGGTGGAGTAGCCAGCGCCGGCGTCGGAAAGCTGAGAAGCAACGTTATGGCCAGCCCCAAGGCTGCCACGGGCAAAGCGAAGGCGAGGAGGAAAGAGAGGGCACGTCGGTTCATCGTCAGGGTTCCTTTAAGAGAGTAGCGTGAAGGGTAATAGCAAGGGCACGGCGTGCCGTGCCCTTGCCAGCCACCAATTATGACCTTATCTCACCTGAAAATGATGGGCAGGTAAAGGGTGTACGCATCGCTCGCATTCGAGGTAATCTCGATGGTGTGGGTGACGACGTCTTGTCCGCCATCGCCGTCGTCAACGCGCAGACGCACCGAATAAGTGCCGGCGTAAACGAAGCTATGAGAGACAACAGCACCGGTAGCATCGCTAAAATCGCCGTCGTGGTCAAAATCCCAGGCGAAGGAGAGCGAGTCGCCGACTCCCGGATCGCTGGACTGGGAGCCATCAAAAGTGACCGTCTCTCCGCCGCCGGCCGTAAGTGGCGCACTGATGACCCCCGTCGGTGCCACGTTGTTGATCGTCACCGTCGTGGTGCTCACGTCGGTGGCAGAATCGTCGTCGGTCACGGTCAGCA
This sequence comes from Chloroflexota bacterium, assembly GCA_024276515.1. Lineage (GTDB taxonomy): Bacteria > Chloroflexota > Anaerolineae > 4572-78 > NAK82 > JAJRXB01. Next base: position 10,255 of record JAJRXB010000417.1, on the reverse strand, counting down.
TCACGGTGTAGGTTCCATCGTCGGTGTAGGTGTAGGTCGGCGTGGGGCCGACGGCCGTCCCGCCATCGCCAAAGTCCCAGTCGTAGGTGAGCGGGTCGTTATTGGCGTCTGTGCCGCTGCCGGTGAAGACGATGGGGCTGCCTTCGTCGCCGCTATACGTGCCCGAAATGGAAGCGGTGGGAGCCACGTTGTTCACGACGATGGTCGCCGTACCGGTGATGCCGCTGCCGGTTTCGCCGGCCAGCAAGGTGTTGAAATAGGTGTCGTCGGTGACGACGGCGGTAACGGTGACAGCGGTCACGCCGGTGGGGCTTGAATCGATTTGCCCCCCACCGTTTTGGATGGACCAATTGAAGCTCAGGCCAGGGATGGGGTTGCCATACGAGTCGTAGCCAGCAGCGGTGAACACCTGCTGGGTGCTGGGGTCGAGATCAACCGAGGCCGGGGCGACGGAGACGCTGGACAGCGGGCCGTGTTCAACGGTGAGCACCGCCGTGTCCACGAGGGTCTGGTACGTGCTCGTCACCGTCCAGGTGCCGGCCACCTCGCTGGCGTACGTGTTGCCGTTCCAGGAGCCACCGGCTCCGGGGGTGATGCTGAAGCCGGTGGCGCTCGTGGCGTCCCAGGCGTTGCCGTAGGCGTCTGTCGCCACGGTGGTGTAGGTGACCGCCCCGCCGGCTGTCACCGTTTTTGCATCAGGCGCGATATCGAGGGAAACTGCCGGCCCAGGCTCAACCGTCAGGCTGGCCGTATCGGTCAATGTCTGATACGTGCCCGTCACCGTCCAGGTGCCGGCCGTTTGGCTGGTGTAGACGTTGTCGACCCAGGAGCCACCGGCCCCGGCCGGCGTGCTGAAACTGGTACTGCCTGTCACGTCCCAGGTGTTGCCATACGCGTCCTCGGCCAGGGCGGTGTAGGTCACTGCCCCACCCGCCGTCACCGTCTCCGGGTCAGGCGCAACGGCAATGGAGGCCGGCGTCGCGTGTTCGACCGTCAGCACGGCTGTGGCTGCGAGCGACTGGAATGTGCCCGTCACCGTCCAGGTGCCGGCCGTGTGACCGGTGTAGACGCTGCCGGCCCAGCCCCCGTTGGCGGCGGGGGTGATGGTGAACACACCAAGGCCGGTCACGTCCCAGGTGCCAAAGGTGTTGCTGGCGGTCAAAGTGTAGGTGATGGATTGGCCGGCGGTGATGGTCGCCGTGGGCGGCGACAGCGAGACGCTGAGGGCCGCGCTGCCGTAGACGACGTAAGCAGCGCCCGCGTCCACGATGGAGCCGTTGTTGGCATAGAGTGCTCCCACAATGATGTCGTCCACGCCATCGCCACTAATATCACCGGCGGAGGTGGCTCGACCGGCTTCGTCGCTGCAATCGGCGCTCACCGAGACGCAGGGATAGGTGGCTTGCTCATCCCCAAGAATGTGGATGTTGGCACTCGTCGTGTCGCTCAACAAAATGGTGGAGCTTATGTTGCTTCCCCCGTAGATCACGTAAACCCGACCGGCGTCGCCACGCCCATCAGGATCGGCGCGGGAGGCGCCCAAGACCAAATCGTCGTAGCCGTCGGCGTTCACGTCACCCGAGGCCAGCGAGCGGCCCAGCCGGTCGCCGCTGGCCGCGCCATAAACGACGACGTCGGCGCCGGTGGGGAGAGAAATATTGCCGCTTAAACTACCGGCTCCGTAGACCACGTATGCCTCTCCCGCCCCGGAAAAGGCATTTCCATATCCACTGCTTTGGTAAGCGCCGATAACGACGTCGTCGTAGCCGTCGTTGTTCACATCGCCGCTGCCTACGTAAAAACCAGACTCGTCGCCGGCGTCAATCCCGGTGACGGTGACGTCAGCCGAGGCGATGCTCAGGTCAATGGTAATGGGTGAGGTCGTGGTGTAGGTTTCGCTGCCGTAGAAAACGTAGGTCTTGCCAACGTCAAGGTCAACGTTGTTGGCTCTATAGGCGCCCACGATGATGTCGGCAATCGCATCGCCGTTGACATCGCCGATGGTCACGGAGCGACCCAGCCGGTCGCCAGCCTCACCGCCATAGATGGTCAACGCCGCTGCCGTGCTGGTCAAGTCAATCGTGGAAGGGGTGGTAGACGTAATATCGCTATTGCCCAGGATGACGTACACAGCCCCGGCCTGGCTACGTCCACCGGGCGAGGCATAGTATGCGCCGATGACGATGTCGCCCAGGCCATCGTTGTTGAGGTCCCCACCGGCCACGGAGCGCCCCATACGTTCCCCGGAAGACTGGTGTCCCAGGATGGTCAACGCCGTGCTGGTGATGGCCAGGTCTATCGTGATGGGGGTGGAGAAGAAGCCGCCATCGTGCCCTAGAACCACGTAAGTCGCCCCCCGGTCGCTGTCGTAGCCATCAGCGCCTATGATCATATCCGCATAGCCATCGCCGTTGACGTCGCTGCCGGCCACGCTATGACCGGCTTTGTCCCCTGCGGCAGCGCCATAGACGCTGAGGTTGGGCAAAGTCGTGGTCAGATTGATCGTGGGAGTCAGAGTCGCGCTGCCCAGAATCATATAAGCTGCGCCGGAATATTGACCGTTATAACCAACCCCCGCCGCGCCTATCAAAAGATCATCGAATCCGTCGCTGTTAAAGTCGGCGACGCCGGTGACCTCGCCCAGCCAGCCATCGGTGGTGTCGCCCCGGACCACCACATCCTGCTCATCCTGGCTCAGGTCCACGATGGGACCATCGGCCTGGGCATAGCTCACAAACAAGAACAAAAGTGACAAACCAATCCCGATAGCAAGCGACAGAGACTTGAAACGGGAAAGCTGAGGGACATATGATCGAGTCATCCACTGGCCCCCTTTTAGATGCATAATCGTCTGTAGTTTGAAAAAACTCATATTGCCTCAATACTGGACTTTGGCCAATCTGGCAATACCCCTGCAAATAAGTTGAGGTGACAGGCTGGAGTGCAGAATTTATTCTGCCAATGGCCAAAGTGCAATCAGAAACCGAAATCGTGAGAAAACGGGTTTCTCAGCCTGATTCACTATACCTGATCTTACTTAGAACTTGCCAGGAAAAGACTATGAAAAAAGTTAGAAAGAGGTAAAAAAAGTGGTAGGGACGGGGCGTTACCAAAGAAGGGGTAATTTCTGCCACCAGCGCAAGCGGTCCCATCCCCTCGACGGGGTCGCCGGTTTGGACTCGAGCAACTCTTCGACCAGGTCTGCGGCTTGAGACGCCCCCTGGTAACGTTCGGTCGCCTTCTGCAAACGCTTTGCGTTGGCCCAATACGCTTCGTCGGCCAGCACGTCCAAAATCGCTGCCCGCAAACGGGTGGGGGTCAGGTCGCTTTCCGGGCGGACCAGGGTGCAAAAGCGTCCTCCCGGCCAGCGATGCCAGACGGGGACCGCGTCCACCTGGCTGGGGACCAGCACACGCGCAGCGCCGGCAGCTTCCAACCGGCGAGCGTTGCTCTCCTGTTCGCTGTGGAACGGGATGACCAAACCGGGCACTCCCGCCTGGACGATCTCCATCGTGGTGCCGTAGCCCCCGTGAAAGACCACCAGGTCGCTGCGGGCGATGACAGCCGGACCCGGCACCCAGGGCTCAAGGCGTATGTTGGGCGGCGGCAAAGGCAACGCATCGGGCGCAAGTTTGGCGCTGGTCGAAGCGATGACCTGCAAATCGGTGTCCCCCAGCGCCTCTATCAGCACCTCGTAGAACCGCCGTCCGCCGACCGGGCCGGCACCGCCGCCGATGGTCACGTAGGCCAATGGACGAGTCGGGTCGAACGCCTCCAGCCAATCAGGGGCGGCCTCGGCGTCGCCGCCAGGGCGGACGAGCGGGCCGACGTAATGAGTGTCTGGCAAATCGGGGGGTAAAGGGTCTAATTCCGGGAGGCTGGGGATCAGGTACAGGTCGCCGGTGAGCAGGTCTTCGGCCCGGGTGATGGGGGGTAATCCCCACGCCTCCAGCAATGGGTTGAAGACGGGGCGCAGGTCGGGTGGCACCAGCTCTGCCGGCGGCGATTGCCACCAGATCAGGTGTGGGCTGGCGGGATGGACGACAGACTTGATAATTTGCGCCAGTGGCAGCCCGGTGAGATAGGCCAAAATACCGGCCAACGGCCAGGTGTCGGCGACCAGCACGTCGGGCCGAAAGTGGCGAATGACTCTGAGTTGTTCGGCCACACAGGCGCGGACGATGCGCCGGCGATGTAACCCATCGCGCACGAGCTGGTAGTTCATATCCGAGAAGATGGTGAAGGCCGGGCCCTCCTTCACTTCCGGGCGGGGTTGATAGGGCCGACGCAGGCGATAAACGCGATACCCGGCGCGACGCACCTGCTCGACGTGGGGGCCGGCCAGGGCGAAGGCGATCTGCCAGCCGTGTTTTTCCCCAGGCGGGGACCTGCGACTCAATTCGGCCGCCAGCGCCAAACAGCGACCGATGTGACCGAACCCACCCCCCAGGTAACTAGGCAACAAGAGAACTTGAGGCATCAATATTACACATCCTAAAAGTCACTGGGGCCAGTGTGCGCACCACGTCCGGCCCAGTTATACGATCCCGATTCGACCTGCCCAGACGCTTCCAGGGATACGCCCTTGAAAATCACCGGGAAGAAGTTGAAGTAATCAGCAGGCGGAGATCCGACCACCGTGGCGGTGGCCGTCGGCGTGTGGGTAGCGGTGGCGGTGGCCGTGGGTGTGTGAGTGGCGGTGGCAGTCGCCGTCGGTGTGTGGGTTGGCGTGGGGGTGGCGGTCGGCGTGGACGTGCCGGTGGCGGTGGCCGTCGGCGTTTGGGTCGGTGTGGGGGTATCGGTGGCGGTGGGTGTGGCGGTGGCGGTCGCCGTGGGCGTGCCGGTGGCGGTGGCCGTCGGCGTTTGGGTCGGCGTGGGCGTGTCGGTGGCGGTGGGTGTGGCGGTGGCGGTCGGCGTGGACGTGCCGGTGGCGGTCGGCGTCGGCGTTTGGGTCGGCGTGGGGGTATCGGTGGCGGTAGCGGTGGCCGTGGGGGTGTCGGTGGCGGTCGCCGTCGGTGTGGAGGTGGCGGTGGGGGTCGGCGTGCCGCCGATGTTGGGCGTGAGGATGGTCAGGCCATCGTTGCTGAGCACCTGGATGTGTTCCTCCCCCATCTCGTCACGGCTGTAATCCAGGGTGGCCGACAGACCTCCGCTGGTGATGCGCAGGTTGCGCACCACAAAGGGATCGTCCCAACGGGGGGCAATGGTGACGGTGGTCCCGTCCACCGAGAGGCCCAGCGCTTCTTGCAAAAGCCAGGTGGTGGCAAAGGTGGGCTCGATGTACATCGAGCTTTCCAGAAAACGACCGGGCACGGTTCCTTGCCATTCATTCATCGTCTCGTAGGGGCCCATGTCCAGCCAGCGGTCGGCGTAGACGTTGGCGTACTGGTCGCCCCGACTCGTCTGGCTCAGTTGATAGTAGCCGATAGGGGGCAACACGGGGGGCAACCCGACGAAGAATCCCCCTTGCATGATAAAGCCATTGGTGTATCTGGAATCCAGCCCCCAGCGACCGGGCCAGGCGAAGTTCTCGCTGTCGGTGCTCAACCAGTGCACGTCGCCGGCCGGCTCATAAAAGCCGCCCCCGGTATAGGTCGCCAGCGTATCCGCCAGGTGACTATCGCCCACGTCGCTCGCCAAAGGTGAGAGCGCCGTCTGGGACCACTTATCGGTGTACCACTCGCCGGGCGATTTGGTCTGAGAGCGTTGATCGCCCTTCGGCAGGTAATATCCCCAGGCATCGTTCCAGAAGAAAGCGTCGAAAGCGGCTTTCATTGGTGTCACGTAGTTTGCCCGCAGGCCGGTCGCCTCCGCCCCTCGACCCAACACGTCGAGCACGTCAGCCGCGTCTTCGTAGGCCCGGATGGTCTGCCCTGTCTCGGCCGGGTACTCTCCCTGGATGCGGCTTAAGTCGCCCATTGGCACCAGCAAATTGGGGAAGAGGTTGCCATCTTCACCGAAGGTGGCATCGTATTCGCTGTCGAACCGCTGCAAGGCGGCCAGAGCAGCGTCGAACTCGGTTTCGCGCGCCTGCAAAAAAGCCAGGTCTCCCCGCACCCGATAAAGGTTGGCCAGACCGGTGATCCACTCCGCCGTGGAATAAGCATCGGAAAACTGCCAACGCCGGGCCAGTCTGCCATCGGGCAGGAAGTAATAGACGTCCGTGACGTTGCCGCCGTACCAATCCGGCACGGGGCCGGCGTCCCCATCGACCTTCCACCAGTATTCCCCATCGCCACCCTGGTACTGATACTGGCCGAATTGAGCCAGCATATCGGCGAAGGCGTCCAGCCAGCGATCAGGCAGCAGGTGGGGGGCGGTGCCGATGGGGATCAGGGTGTCGGGCGCATAGATGACCACTTTGTCCACGGCGTAAACTTTGCCGCCGGGGTTAATCAGGTAGGTGTTCAACAGATTCGACACGATATTGACAAATTTGAGTCCGGGGATGGCCGGCGCGTCCACCAGCGGCAACTGCTCCAACGCCGCCAGCCGCGTGGAACGGATACTTCCCATCGCAGCGGTCGGGTCGGCGCGGGTGACATCATCCAGCAGCACGTTGCCGATGTAAAAATACTGGACGGGAGCGGCAACCACCGACAGCGCCGAGCGACCGTCGTTGGCTCCGCCGGCAACCAGGCCGTCGAGGGTGTCGGCGTTCAGATAGGCATCAAACGTGAGATTATTGGCGCTCCAGCTCTGCAAAGGGGTGCTGCTGTAGAGGTAGACCGGGACCGGCTGGCCGTAGGCCCGCTCGTCGTCGGTGTTCAGAGTCGCCAGGCCGACCACGGACTGGGCGCCGCTGTCGAAGGCGAGAACTGTGTCGGACGTGTCCCGAAACTCAACCCCGTATCGCCAGTCGAGGGCCGGCTCCAGGTCGCTGGCGAGGACGATCCGGGCGTTGCTGGGATCGTCCAGCGACACCTCGATGACCCCGACCGCCTGGAAAGCGCCGGGCGACAGGTTCGACAGGCGCACCGTCACCTGCCTTCCCAGAACCTGGGCGGTGTAGCCCACATAGTGAGGAGCCAGGCGATACTCGGTGATGAGACCGTCTGAGAGCCAAGCCCGCTGCGCCGACGCACCGCTACCGATGACCAGGCCGATTTTGGTGAGATGGGCCAGGCTGTAGATGTCGTGGCCTTTCACCCGGATGATGTCCCCTGCCTCGGCCTGGGCGATGCTGCCAGGATCGGAGCAGCAAAAGATGTATTCGATGTCGTCGTATCCGGCCAGGGAGATGGCCCCGTCGGTGCCGACGAAAGAAATCCAGTCCCAGGGGAAGTTCCCATCCGGCGTGGCAACGGTGATTTCGTAAGTATTTGTGTCCCAGGTTGCCGTGTAGCCGGTGCCGCGTCGTCCGTCGAAGGTGTAACTGTTGGGGGTCAGATCGCCAAAAGGATCTTGCGCGCGCACCGACGAAGCTCGGTCCGGCCAGGTTGCCACGGCGACCAGCAACACAACGAGAACAGAGAACAGGTAACGGAGCTTCATCATCACAAGGCCATAATTTCGTACATAGCCCGCCCCTGGCTACGAGCCAGGTTGTCGCCCGATTCAAACTCAAGTTCGTAGTCCGCCTGCAAACGCAAATAGGACGACCGGCCTACGAACGGTCTCACCAGCGCGGACAGAGGGAGCTTGCCCTCCGTCAGGAAAAAAGCCACCTCACCCGCCTGACCAAGCCACGTCGGACGGCGGAAGACAGGGCGCGGAAAGTTGACCGCTTCCATCACGCCTCGCGTGCGCAGAATGATGCGCGCGCGATGGGTGGCCGTTTGGGCCACCAGAGTCATCTGCGTCGGGTACTCCGCCCCGGTCCGCCTATCTCGACGCATCTCCTGCGGCGTCAGATGCATCTGGTCGGTGTCCATCAAGATGGCGTGGTTTCGCGCCAGCATAAAAGGCGTTACGTGAGGTGGATTCTCGCCCCGACCGACCACGTCTCCGTACACCACGGTGAATTCGTCGGTGAAGAGACGCCCCCAATACCACCGGTCGAAGGCTGCCGGCAGAAACAGATGCCCCCAGTTGTGATCGTGATACCCTACCCCCCGCACCGGGAACGAGGACCCGGCCAGGTCCAACGTGCCCGTCACCGCCGCCCTGGGGATGGGGACCGCCCACTTGAAAAAGCGACCGCTCGCTTCATCCCGAAAAAGAAAGCCTGTGCCGGGTCGCCAGCCGGGGACCTGGGGGGTGAAGACCAATTCGGCCTGGATGTCTCCGTTGCGCAGGCTCAGCCGATAGCGCCCTCCCTCGTCCACCACGCGGCACTCACCCAGTTGCAATTCGCACCGATCTCGACGGGCAGAGAACGCTTGCCGGGGATAACGGCGTATATCCAGAACACGCTCCCCCTCTGGGGTATACACCCGCAGGTCCAGAGTCGGTTTGTGGTCGGCGGCGTTGAAGAGGGACGAGTGGAAAATGGCGACCAGAAAGCAGCCGTTGTCGAAGGCGGCGTCGAAATACCACCACTCGAAAAAGTCGCGGGCATCCCGATAGTGATCGCCGTCCTCATCGGGGGGCAATCCCCGGCCGGGCGACCAGTGCGGCGATTCCCCCTGGCGATAGAGTTGTCGGTAGCAGACGTCGGAGTAGGGGGTCCTCATCCGTCCAGCACCTGCACGATGCCCAGTTCACCGTCCACCGTCACCAGTTGCCCGTCGCGTATCCGGGCGGTGACGCCCGGCACGTTGAGCACCGCCGGCAACCCGTACTCCCGGGCCACAATCGCGGCGTGAGAGAGCAACCCGCCGACCTCCGTCACCAGCGCCCCCGCCGTGAGAAAGAGAGGCGACCAGGCGGGGTTGGTGGCGGGGGCGATCAGAATCTCGCCGGGTTCCAGCCGGGCCGAGCAGGCTGGGTCCAACACCACCCGGGCCCGCCCGGTGGCGCGCCCCGGACTGGCGGGCAGTCCGCTCAACGTGACCGACGGTGACGGCGGGTCCGCCAGCACCGCCCGGTGTCGGCCGTCGGGCAATCCCTCGATGGCCGAGGGCGGCTCAATGCTCCGGTAGTAACTCTGCGCGGCCCGCCGCTCGCCGACGCGGGTGCGGGCCTCAGCGACGTCCATCCGGCTCTGCACCAGGTCACAAACCTCCGCCTGCGTCAGGAAAAAGACGTCATCCGGCTCATCCAGCAACCCGTTCGCCACCAGCGCGTCGGCCAGGGCCAGGTAGGCCTGGCGCAACCGACCGTGCGCTTTGACGAAATAATACTTGGCGTTTTCGCGGTGCGTGCTATAACTCTGGGCCAGGCGCAGCGACGTCTCGAACAGCAAGCGGCGAACGCCCCAACGGAGCGCATCGCGCATCCGACGCTCGGCCTCCCGACGCACGGCCAGTTGCCCCCGGCGCACCTCGTCGCTGCCGACGACCCGGTCGGCCCGCAGGTGATTTTGCAGGGCGGCCAGCACGTAAGCCGGCGCCTCGTGCCAGCGGGGGAAGGCCAGCTCGAACTCGTGCAGGCTGTTGTGCCCGTGCTGCTCCAAAAAGGCTTCCAGGTGAGACCAGAACTCCCGCCCGGCAGCCGTCTCCTGCAACGCGCCGGAGACTTCTCCCCAAAGGGGACCTATGGACTCCGGCGGATGCGCCAGCAGAATGTCTCGCACTTCGGGGGTGGCGGCCGCCCGACAGGCCAGGTCGCGCAGGGCCAGACCGACCTCGGCACTCTTCATCCCGTTCAGCCCTGTCACCAGATTCGCCGCCAGCAGTTCCGGGCCAGGCCGCCAGGCGGTGACCAGTTTCTCCAACAGGGTGTAGGTCAGACCGGCCATCACCGTCACCGCCAGGTGGACTTCCATCCCCTCTCGGTCCACCCGCTGCCGGCGGTCCACCCGGCCCAGCAGACGAGCCGGGTCAGGCGGCGCGGAGTCCCCCGAGTCCTCAGCTTCAATCTGGCGGTGCAGCCGGCGCACGAAGCGATTCAGCTCAATCGGCAACGACACCAGAGTCCAGCCGGCCCGCAGCGTCAGCACCGCCAGACCCGGCATCGCCCGGAGACGCCGAAGCCAGCGCCGAAGGCCCCCCACCTCTCGCCCGATTTCACTGGGGTAGAAGGCGTGGAATATCTCGTGCAATCGGGTCTCGTTGAGGTAAACCCGTCCGTAGAAGCGACCGAACAGCGCGGTTTCGGACGGGGCGGACAGCCCCATCCGGCGGAGGAAGGCCCGCACTCCCTGGTTGCCCATCGGCTCCATCACCGACCAGGTGAGAGGTGTCACCACCTCCGGCACGACTTCGCCCACGTT
>JAJRXB010000416.1 GCA_024276515.1 Chloroflexota bacterium | reverse complement strand
GGGGAGCGCAGCGACGACCTGTGCCCCGAATGGGGTACCTGTGCCCCGAATGGGGTACCTGTGCCCCGAATGGGGTACCTGTGCCCCGAATGGGGTACCTGTGCCCCGAATGGGGTACCTGTGCCCCGAATGGGGGTAAGCAATCTCCTATCCGCAATGCGGAGATGGCTTCGCTCCCTACGGTCGCTCGCCATGACAATAGCCACAACACTCAAGAGAGAGACCACCCGGGATGAGCGGGTCGAAATAGAAGTTCCTGGCGGTGATGACCGCGGTGGATAAGATTGTATTCAGTAGTACTGTACCACAAGGTGTGGAAGATGTCAGTAAAGGAAACGTGAAAGAAACATAAAGGCATAGTAAAGATGTAAAGATTAACTCAGCTCCGGCTCCTGATAGTGTCCAATGCATGCCCGACAATTCCATTCGGTCTTTGACGAGATGACGACAAGTGCCCTCAATCACACCGGTACCAATGCCAATCCTGCCGGAGGCACGGGTAGGCCACCCTCGGCGCAAGTATTCGGCATAGTCCATATAGGGCTGATTGCGCTGGAGGTAGTTGGCCACCCTGCGCAGCGTTTTGGCAGCCTGCCCGCTGGGGGAGAGCTTGACGGCTGTGTCTTCCAATCGCTGGATGACTTGGTCATTGCGGCTCGACAAGATGTCGAACATCTGCACCTCGACCCATTCGGCACGATGTGGGTCCGTCTCACCGTGGATCGCAGTTCCAGCTTCCCAGACGTGCTCGTCGACGTGGATGATGTTCAAAACGAGGGTAAAGCCTGCCAGTTTGGTCAACACGTGCCTTTGCAAAGATTCTGCTCCATCCGTGAGCACCACCTGCGCATGGATGTGCTCTCCTTCCCGAAGCGCCACCCACGATGCCAGGTGTTTGATGGCCTGGTCTTTGCCTTGCATACTGGCAAAAACCTGCTTGTGATGGGGAGCAGGACGCTCAGGAAGGAGGGTCGCCTTTCTTGAACAAAGCGGCTACAATGGCTTGAGGCGTGCGGTAGTAGGGTTCAATGGTATATACCGCGGTGGCAATTGCCTCCTTTTCCGCGTTTTCTTGTCTCCTTTGCCCCGCCGAACCTTCAAAGTAAGCGTTCACCCCTCCCTGGCAGGGAGGGGTCGGGAGAGGGTGGCATCTCGCCCGGAGAGAGATTCCGTCCCAGATGCAGGGTGTTTCTCTGGCGTCCCCGCCACTCCCACCCCAGCCCTCCCCCTCGTTGGGGGAGGGGGTGAACGCTTACCTTCAAATTCGCCGTCTCACGCCGTACCATCGATACCCCTTTGCCGTCTGCCTGAGCAACCAAGATAGGCCCTTCTTCCAGGCTGGAAAACGGTGCTTTCTGGGCATAGTACGCTTTCACCGACCGGCTAGGGTGCATCTCTGGGATTGTGAGCACAAATGTTCAAGTCTATGTGGCCAAAGGTAGAGTAGCATAATCACAATGGTCAAATATTCTACTTTGACAATGTCACATTACGTTCTGAGCGGGTCTGCCTGCCGAAGTGCCCGGCACTTCGGCAGGCAGACCCGCTTCGAGCCTGAGAAAGCATAGCAACTGTGGAAACATGACATTGTCAAACTACTCAGCCTGTCATTGCGAGCCGCGTTTTTTGCGACGATCTGTGACGGGAAAAAACGCCCTGGCTGAGCAGGTAACAGGAAACCGCCAAATGAACGACTTCTATTCTCACGTGTACCTCTCGCCTCACCTGGACGACGCCGTTCTCTCGTGTGGGGGACTCATTCACCAGCAGGTGGCATCCGGGCAGCGACCGCTGGTTGTCACATTGTTTGCCGGCAGGCCTCCCACCGACGTGGAGCTTTCGGCCTTTGCCCGGTCGTTGCACGCGCGCTGGGGGGACCCGGAGGACGTGATCACAGTCCGCTGGGCCGAAGATCAGGCGGCGATGGCAGCGCTGGGCGCCGATTATCTCCGGTTGAACTACCTCGATTGCATCTATCGCGGGCGGGAACAACGGTATTACGCTTCAGAGGAAGCTATCTTCGGACAGGTGCATCCGGCGGACGAGAATCTGCCGACCGAACTGGCAGCCGTGCTGACTGAGTTTATCCCCCGCCGCGATGGGGTGACACTTTACGCCCCGCTGACGGTGGGAAATCACGTGGATCACCAGTTGACCTTCGCCGCCGCCCTCATTATGAAAGGGCAGGGCTGGCAGATTCGGCTTTACGAGGACTATCCCTACGCCGAAGGCGAGGGCGCACTTTCGGCGGCATTGACTGCCCGGGATGTCGGTCACTGGCAGATGACGACGATTCCGTTGACCGAAGAGGACCTGACAGCAAAGATCCGGGCTATTGCCTGCTACCAATCGCAGCTTGAAATGCTTTTTGGCAGTGCAGAAGCGATGCCCGGACAGGTGAGGGAATACGTGACGCGGGTCGGAGGGGAACGGTTGTGGCAGCCGGGCTGACACGGACTCCACGGATTAAACGGATTGCACGGAGGGCGCGGAGGGCAGGGCTGACACGGACTCCACGGATTGCACGGATGGCAGGGCTGACACGGACTCCACGGATTAAACGGATTGCACGGAGGGCGCGGAGGGCGCGGAGGGCAGGGCTGACACGGACTCCACGGATTGCACGGATGGCAGGGCTGACACGGACTCCACGGATTAAACGGATTGCACGGAGGGCACTTACAGCCAGGGGTTGGAGATTCGCTCGCGCCCGATGGTCGTCGCCGGGCCGTGGCCCGAGTACACCACCGTGTCGTCGGGTAAGGTCATCAACTGCTGGCTGATGCTGCACATCAGGACTTCGTAGCTGCCGCCGGGCAGGTCGGTGCGACCGACGCCCTGGGCAAATAGAACGTCGCCGTCGAAGATCACCCGCTCGTTTGGCTCGTGAAAGGTGACGTGACCTGGTGTGTGACCTGGCGTGTGAAGCACTCGCAGAGTGAGTTCGCCAATGGGGATTTCCTGACCGGCTGCCAGGTGTATGGTTGGATCGGGAATGGGGGGAGGCTGAATCCCGAAAAAGATTGAGCCGCCGCCAGCATTCAACAGGGGCAGGTCGTCGGGGTGGAGGGCCAGGGGAGCGCCGGTCGCCCTCACCACTTCGTCGGCGGCGGCGATGTGGTCGAAGTGAGCATGGGTGAGGAGAACGTGCGTCACCCTCAGGCCCGACGATCGAATGGCCTCCAGAATGCGCTCCGCTTCGTCGCCCGGATCGATGACGGCTGCTTGTTTCGTCTTCTCACAGCCCACGATGTAGCAATTTGTCTGGATAGGACCAACCGGCAAGGTTTTAACGATCACGCTTCTCTCCTTTAGATGATGGATGGCCGATAGCTCCCGGCCAATTTTACCCTAATCACCCCGATGGGCCAAAAGTGTGCATAATAGTTGACGAATGAAGGGAATTGCACTATAATGCGCATTGCCGTTGAAACGAGAATAACCAGCCGAGGTGGCGGAACAGGAAGACGCGCTGCGTTCAGGGCGCAGTGGGCATTAGCCCGTGTGGGTTCGAATCCCACCCTCGGCACCTTTTTGTGATTTGTCGTTGCGGGGTGGAGCAGAGGTAGCTCGCCAGGCTCATAACCTGGAGGTCGTAGGTTCGAATCCTACCCCCGCTACCTGCTGGCCCATTCGTCTAGAGGCCTAGGACGCGGCCCTCTCAAGGCTGAAACAGGGGTTCGAATCCCCTATGGGCCACAGCAGGGACGCAGCGTGCTGCGTCCTTTTTGTATTTGTCTACCCGGAAGAGCAACCCTCTCAGGTCTTGACGTCGCAGAAGATGAACTCTCGTCGAATCTTAACTGGATTGATTCTGGTGGGTATCCTGTCGCTGGCGGTCGGGGGTCTGCTGATATTGTTCTCCAGGCCAACAGCGCCCAGAGCGACCCCGACCGGCGTCGCACCTTCACCCACGCCGAGTGCCCCCGGGGTATCGCCGTCCCCGACTCCCGTGCTCTCCTCTCCCAGCCCTTCCCCCCCAACAGCGACTCCGGTGGCACTCCGATTCGACGGGGAACGAGCTTACGAGCAGGTGTTGGCGCAAGAAGCCTTTGGCCCCCGCCCGACAGGCTCTCAGGCAGGATGGGCCACCGGGGATTACATCATCGAGCAGCTCGAGGCACTGGGCTGGACGGTGGAGACCCAGGAATTTGTGTTTCAGGGGGTGCGGGGGCGCAACGTGATCGGCAAGGCGGGACAGGGGCCGGTGGTCATCGTCGGCGCCCACTACGACACGCGCCCCGTCGCCGATCAGGATCCAGACCCCGCCAATCGCCAGCAGCCTATCCTGGGGGCCAACGACGGGGGCAGCGGCGTGGCCGTGTTGCTGGAGCTGGCGCGCGTCCTGGATCGGGGTGCGCTGGACCGACAGGTATGGCTCACCTTCTTCGACGCGGAGGATCGAGGGCGGCTGGATGGCTGGCCCTTCTCGGTGGGCGCGCGCGAGATGGCCCAGAATCTCGTGGTCCGGCCGCAGGCTGTGGTGGTGGTGGATATGATCGGCGACGCAGACCAGCAAATCTACTACGAACGCAACTCAGACCCGGAGCTTTCGGCCGAACTGTGGGCCATCGCCGCTGATTTGGGCTACGGCGACTACGTCATCCCACAACCCAAATATGCAATCATCGACGACCACCTGCCCTTCGTGGAGCAGGGCATCCCGGCCGTGGATATGATTGACTTCGACTATCCCTACTGGCACACGCTGGCAGACACCGCCGACAAGGTGAGCCCCACCAGTCTGGAACGGGTGGGGCGAACGCTGGAAGTATGGCTGGAAGGGGAGTAGGGGCAAACGACTCCTTACCTCACCTCAGCTCCCCCTCATCCGCCAGATGTCCCACCACAATCAACCGCTCCTGATACGTGCCTAATTCGTCGCTCCAATTGCTGCAGGTGATGAGGGTGACACGGCCTGTGTCGGTGGGATAGGCGACCTGCACGTCGGTGCGGTCCACCAATTGGCGATAGTCCACGATGTAGGTGTGAGGCCCATCAGCCGAGTAGACGATGATCGGGTCGCCCGGTTCCAGTTGTCCCAGCCCGGCGAATGGCCCATAAACGTTGTGGGCGATGGTCACGTGACCGGCCAACACCACGTTGCTGGGATCGCCGGGGCTGGCGGTCCCTTCCAGATGCCCCACAAACTCTTTCCCCAGGTGATCCACCTTCCACGTTTGGTTCTCAATAGGAGACATGACGACCGGGATGTCCAGGTCTATCGCCGGGATGACCAGGCGCGTCGCCGGGCGCTCCGGCAGGGACGAGCCGGGGCGGATAGGCGACTCGATGGCCGCCTCGATTTGGGGCGCGGAGGCAGGGGGAGCCGGCTCGGTGGGCGCTGGGGTGTCCGGCAACGGCGGATCGTCGGTTGGCCGGGGTGTCGACGCTGTCTCGACGATTGGGTCGTCGGGGGCAACGGTGTCAATCGAGGCCGGGGTTGGAGAGGGTCGAGGCGTGGGCGTGAGGTAGGGCGCGATGTTGACCGCCCCACCCCGGCCGGCGGGTTGGGAGACCGGGCGCGCCGATTGGCGTCCTTCCAGCAAAGCAAAGGCCAACTCACCGGGGCCGGTCCCCTCGCGGGCGGCCGTCCAGGCCACCACGCCCCCGACGACGACCAAACTGACGCAGGCGACGATGACGAACGGGATGATAGCAGCGAGGATCCCGGTTTTCTTCTGAGGCATAAGTTGCTTCTCTCCCTAACGTTTTTTGGGTAGTCTCCCCGTTAAGCGTTGATGATGTTTGGG
>JAJRXB010000415.1 GCA_024276515.1 Chloroflexota bacterium | reverse complement strand
TTGAAACCGCTCCTGCAGGCCTGACGGCCAGGCGTCCACCTCCCGTGGACGCCAGCGCCTCGGCGCAGGCCGACGCCTCGGCCTGGGGCCTTCAGGCGCGACTTTAGTCGCTATCGCCTGATGCCGGGCCAGATAAAAGACACATCCTGCCATAGAATTGAGATGCACCTCAGCACAGGTACTGACCTTGCGGTCAGCACAGGTACTGACCTTGCGGTCAGCACAGGTTGCGCTCAGTTTACGCCTCGATTCGCCGACGAAAATGCGAAGTTATGAACGGACAAGTGCAAAACCAGCTCCCACCGAAGCTCTGAGAGGGGAAACTTTAACCGATGTGGGTTTCAGACAGCTACGAAGACATCTTTGCGCGCGCTGAGTTGAACTTTGCTGAAGGCGATTACAAAAGTGCCCTTGAGGGTTTTCAACGCCTGGATGAACGCCTTTCCAGGCTCAGGCCGGCGCTGTTGGACAGGCGGCCTGAGTTGCGAGGGTTGCTCGTCCTCAGCCTGAACAAGCAGGGAAAAATCCATCACATCCAGGGCGAGTTTGAGCAGGCGATACAGATCTACGAACGGCTGATAGAGATAGTCCCCGAAAATGCAGACAATTGGCGACGGATAATAGCTTTGGTGCGCATTGACATGGGGCAAACAGAGGCCGGACTCGACGAACTGCGCGCCCAGGCGGTGGCTCACCCTGAGGATTTTCGGTTGTGGCTGGCCATCGGCCTGGAATGCGAGGCGCTGGGCCGCCTGGACGAAGCAGAAGAAAGTTTGCAGCGCGCTCTCAGCCACGCCACCACCCCCGACGACAAAACCGAGGGTTACCTGTCCCTCTTCGACTTCTACCGGGCACAGGGCCGGGTGGACGAGGCCCTGGCTGCCTGGGATCAGGCCTGGGCCGCTCACGGCCACGACCCCGGCTACGTGTTTCCCCTGTACCAGATGATGCAAGAGGCCGGCGATCTGGAGCGAACTCGCGAGTATCTGCGCCAGGAGAAGAATCCGCTGCGCAAGGGGCTCTATTGGGGATTGCTCGCCGCCAGCGAAGGCAAGCCCGACGAAGCCATCAAACACTGGAAGCGCGTGGCGAAGAGGGACCCGATGGAGTTTGACGAAGGCCACGAGGCGTGGGCCGAGGCTGCGCTGCGGGTGGATCGGCCGCCGGAGGAGGTCGTCGCTGCCTTGAGCGCAATTTTGGAAGCCGGCGACCTCACCTTGCGAGGGATCATCTTGCTGGCTGTGGCCGAGGCACGCCTCGGGCACACAGACCACGCCGAAGAAGCGTTAAAAATCGCGCGTGACGTCGGTCTGCAATCAAGGCCCCGCCGAGAGAAACTGGCGGCGGCTCACTGGGCGTTGTTTGACGAGTTGGTAGCGGACGACGAGATCAAACGCCAATTGCGCCACTATTTTGAAGAAAGCCCGGAAGGTAGATCGAGTGAGGTCGAGATCACCATCACCCCTAACTGATCTTGGCTTTTTGCCCTGCCCGCTGAGCGCCGAGCCGAGAGCCGAGAGCCAAGAATGAACAGGCGGTTGAAACCCGCTCCTGAAGGACGCTTCGCGCCGAATGTCCGCCTGCGCGGACAAGGAACCGCCCGTCCACGTAGGTGGACGACCGGCGCACTTGCACCTGCGCTGCCCTGTCTTCCTGCCGGAGGCAGGACAGGCAAGTGCAGGTGTTAGCCCTGTAGGGGCGATTTCAATCGCTTATTTGAAAGGCATTGGCCCTAAACCGCCATCTGGAGGGGGCCGAAGGCTCAGTCGCCAGCTACCGGCTCGACGGCTGGCGTCGCCGCGGCTAGTCCTTGACGGGCTGCCAGCCAGATAGCGCCCAGACCAAAGAGAGCCAGTACCAATCCAACGAGGGCTCCCAACACCGGGATCACCGTCAGCAAGAAGACAAGGATGACACCGACGGCCATCGGCCATATCCGACTGGTGACCAGATCTGCCTTAACTCGTTCGAGTACAAGTTCGCCCAGGGTGAAGCCTGTCACCAATGCGCCAATGTAGAACAGGAAGAGGAGGTAGGCAACGGTCAGTGTGCCCGCCGCTGAGGTCAGCAGCATTGTGATCAAGGTGGCTGAGCCGATGACGAACTTCAGCAGCAACGCGAAAAGCAAGACGACGATCACCACCGCGATCAGGATGCCCAGCAACGCCAGGGGACTCAACGCGCCCCATCCCAGGCTAGGCCAGGGTTTGGCTCGCAGCGCGTCCGCCGTGCGGCGTAACCATCCTGGTGTCAGCCACACCAGCAGCAAGCCGACGGCCAACAGTCGGATGAAGCGTCGAATCTGATTGATCAGCCAGGTCAGGAAGGCAACGCCTGGCGAGGGAACTTCTTCAGGTTCCTCAACTTCTGGTTCCTGGCGGGTGATAGGGCCGGCTACCGCCCCGCTGGCGATGTTCCCTTCGGCCCGACTGGTATACTTCAATTCCCCGGCGATTTCCGCTCCTTCGGAGATGGTGAGTCCCTGGCGTACGTTGGGGATGACGACGCCACCGGGCAGAGCGGGCATAAACCGGGTGAAGGGGAACGGCGGTGCCTCTTCGGGGTCTCCTACTTCGACCTCCACGTTGCCGCCCACCCGTCCGGCAATCTCAAGCCCGCCGGTATCCCCTGCCACATCACCTGCTACATCCCCGGCCAGCCGGCCCTGATAGAGACCGGCCCACAGGTCCCCGCCGATGTTGCTCTCCGGCCTGGCCTCAAAGCTGAAGCCGAACGCCACTATGTCGCCACCAACTTTGCCCCCCTCGCCCAGCACCAGCGACTGGCCGGCAATACGGACATCGTCGCCAACAGTCCCGTTGATGATGATCACCTGGGCGACAGACATCAAATCGCCTTCCACTGTGCCGTTGATGATGACACTGCCAGCGAAAGCCAGCACGTCCCCTTTCACTGTCCCGTCTATAATTAACTCCTCTGCGCCGACGTACAAGTCGTCGTCAATGACTTCGTTGGCCCCGATGACGACCCGGTCGCCGCCTCGGCCTTCAGCGGCGCTGGCCGGAGGCACCATCAACAGTCCCAGGAGCAGGATCAGGGCAACGAGGGTTAGAAATTTGCGAGATGGTCCAAGTGCAATTGTCACCGAAAAACCTCCCTTACAACAAACTTTTTATGAGGTACGACACATTGCCGCACGAATCTATGTGTTACATGCTATACGACAATTCGTACCAGGAGTTTCACTTGCCTCGCAGAAACACCAGGCCGTTGCTCACAATCAGGCCAATGATCACGGCCACGACCATATCCCACTGGCCCAGGCCGGCGGGGATCAGAAGCAGCAGCAAGATCAAAAGGGTAGCCCAAAAGCGCGGACGTCCACCAAGCATAAATGGTCTCCGTGCCGTGGAAGGCGTACGATTTTAGCTCACACTAACGGTAGGACGATGGATGATAAACGGGGAAGGCCCATCGTTTGTCTGCCATTCCCCGTCAATCACCGGCCGTCTTTTTCTGTTGGGTAGTGGTAGAAAAGTAAGTGATATGTCATTGCGAGGGAGTGAAACGGACGAAGCAATCCCCGCATTGCAGGCCGGAGATTGCGTCGCTTCGCTCGCAATGACATCCCCCTGTCACTTACAGTTTAACCACCACCTTCTGTTGGTAGAGTTTCACAGGCGCCCCCGGCAGGATTCGAACCTGCGGCACGCGGTTTAGGAAACCGCTGCTCTATCCCCTGAGCTACGGGGGCAAAAAACGAAGATACGCGCCGCAAAACACATTTTGCCGACGGCTATTCTACCGAATTCGACTGCGATTGTCAATCTGCCGCCGGGGGAGGGGTAGGGCAATCGCATCTAAATTCGAGTTTGGCCCCAAACCGTCATTCTGCCCGCACCTGCGATGGGGCAGGTGAGCGACGAGGGGGGAATCGCCCCGGAATAGGGATTCCGGGGCTACGAGATGGGGCGATGAGCAT
>JAJRXB010000414.1 GCA_024276515.1 Chloroflexota bacterium | reverse complement strand
GTCATTGCGAGCATCCGAAGGATGCGAAGCAATCTCCTACGATGCATTGTGGCGATTGCTTACCCCGTTCGGGGCACAGGTACCCCGTTCGGGGCACAGGTACCCCGTTCGGGGCACAGGTACCCCGTTCGGGGCACAGGTACCCCGTTCGGGGCACAGGTCGTCGCTGCGCTCCTCGCAATGACAGGTTTGGTGGTAATGTGACATTGTCAGTAGTTACAAGAGGACTAATGAGAGGAATGTGCCACACGTTGTGGGAGGATTCGGTCCGAGGCCAGCAGAGTTTCGCACTCAGCCAGCCGTTGGCGGGCGGCCTCTTCGCCCAGGGCGATGAGGGTATCGGCCTGGCTGAAGTCCAGGGCGTGGTCCACGAAAACGCGAGGGTGAATCATCACGTCTACCATGGGGAATTGGGCTTTGATGAGTTCCATTTCCATCGAACTGATGATGCGGAAGATGATCTGCAAGAAATGGGGCATCTTCTCAAACTCAGGGTGGCCGGGATCGTCGGCGGTGCGCACCACGCTGGAGGCGATGACGATGTTGGCACCGCGAGCGCGCAACACGCTGGCGGGCATGGGGTTGACCACGGCGCCATCCACCAGAAAGCGGTCGTGATAATGCCAGGGGTCGGCCACGCCAGGGATGCTGATGCTGGCACGCACGGCGTCGGCGACCGGACCGCTATCGAAGACGATCTCTCGCCCGGTCGCTATGTCGGTGGCGACGATGTAGAGGGGGATCTCCAGGTCGGAGAAATGGCGTCCCTCCAGCCAGCCTTCGATCAAATCTCGGGCGCGGCGGCCTTTGATCAACCCGGCCCTGGGAGGCAGGTTGATGTCCCAGTTGCGAAAGGTGTTGTAATCGCCCAGCTTGCGGGCAAAGTCTGCCAGCTTTTGGTCCGACCAGCCGGCAGCGATGAGAGCGCCAAAGAGGGCGCCGCCGCTGGAGCCGGCGATCATATCAATAGGGAGGCCGGCCTGGCGCAAAACCCGCATCACGCCGATGTGAGCGATGGTCCTGCTGCCGCCGCTCGACAGGACCAGCCCTACCGTGCGGCCGGTGAGCCGACGGGCAATACGCTGGACCGACTCAGGCGAGCCATCGCAGGCAAGCAGGTGATCGGCGGAAGTAATGTCTCGTATCCACTGAGGGGGTGTGCCAAAACTGACGGTGTAGTCGGACAGGGCGAGGGCTTTTTGCCCCACACTGGAAGGGCGATCCGGGAGGATCAACAACACGTAGTCGAAATTCTCAATTTGATGGCTCAGGTCTTCGGTCAGCGACTTTTCGCTCAGTCCATTGCTGGTCAGAAGTTTGACGTGGCCGTTGGACACGGTCTCTTCGAGCGGGGAACGGGTCCCCAAAAGAGGTTGAGATCCGGGCAAAGGGAGGATTCCAACGGTCCCTTCTGTTTGAGTCGCCAGGGCCAGGGCCAGATCGTAGCCTTGATCTCCCCACACGGCGGTGAGGGGGTGTTTTGCAGGGGGCACGGTCTGGTGACTGGTGGTGACCAGTCGTTGCCCAATTTCGCGAGTGAAGTGCAAGGCAATTGAAGGATATTCGGCCAGCAGGTCGTCCAGGTCGCGCTTGTGGAGCGCCCATAGTTCAGCGTCTATGACGACTTTGAGGGTGGCCGAGCGTGGCTGTCCCAGCAGCAGGGCAATTTCGCCCACAAAGCTGCCAGGTCCAAGATAGGCCAGGGGTTGTTGTGTGTCCTCGGCGACCACCTGCACCTGTCCCGATTCCACCAGATACATCGCGTCGCCATCGTCTCCCTGTCGGAAGATGACTGCGTCTTGGGGGTACCGTTCGCGCTTCAGGCGGGCGGCGATGGATTTGAGGCTCTCGTCAGGCAGATCGCGGAAGAGGGGGATAGCGCGTAATTTGTGTTCGAGCACGGTTTAGATCCTCGACCCAGTGCAGCAAACCCGTGATGGAAAGGTGCAGTAAAAAATAGTCTACAGCACACATTCACCTTTATTATACCCGGTTCCCGGTGGTTTGTCACCGGGCCGATGGTCCTAATTTTGCCAGAGCCCAGGCAGCGTGCTCGCGGATCAATGGCTCAGGGTCGTCGAGGGCGCGCCGGAGGGCAGGGATGGCCTGGGGGTCTCCCCAGTTGCCCAGCGCCACGGCCACGTTACGCAGCAGGCCGCGCCGTTTGGCACGCCA
The DNA here is from genome assembly GCA_024276515.1 of Chloroflexota bacterium. Taxonomy (GTDB): domain Bacteria; phylum Chloroflexota; class Anaerolineae; order 4572-78; family NAK82; genus JAJRXB01. Next base: position 8,820 of record JAJRXB010000414.1, on the reverse strand, counting down.
AAGGGGAGTCCCCCGGAAACGGGCACGAAACTGCTCGTCGGTCAGGCCCATCAGGTCCAGCAGTTTGGGGGCGGCCAGGTTTGGGTCGAAGCGGAGAAAGCTCGCGCGCGTCGGTTGGGCGAAACGGCGAGGCCAGGGACAAATCGCCTGGCACTCGTCGCAGCCGAAGATCCAGTTGCCCATCAGCGGGCGCAGGTCGGGGGGGATGGAGCCTTTCAGCTCGATGGTCAAATAGGAGATGCAACGGTTGCCGTCGAGGACGTAGGGGGCAGGGAAAGCGCGGGTGGGGCAGACTTTCAGGCAACGGGTGCAAGCGCCACAGGTGCCGACCCTCCCGCGGGTTCCCCCCACTCCTGGGCGGGCCGCCGGCTCGTCGAAGTCCAGTTCCAGGCCGACCAATATCTCGCCCAGGAAGAGGTAGGAGCCCATCGTTGGGTTGATGAGGCAGGTGTTCTTGCCGATGAACCCCAAGCCGGCCTGGACGGCGAAATCTCGCTCCAGCACCGGACCGGTGTCCACGTAGACTCGATGCTGCACGTCGCGCCGGGCCTGACGGGTGATGAAATCGGCCAGTTGGCGCAGGCGGGGCGTCATCACGTCGTGGTAGTCCAGGCCCCAGGCGTAGCGAGCAACCCGTCCCCGTGACGGGTCGTCCCACAGATCGGCAGGTGGATTGGCGACGAAGTAAGAGAGTCCCACCACGACCACCGAGCGCGCGTCCGGCAGCACGTGGCATGGGTCCTGCCGACGGGCCACGTCGCGGACCATGTAGCCCATCGCAGCCGCGTAGCCGGCGTCGACCCACGAGGCGTAGGCGTCGGCGTGAGGGGCGCGGGTGGCAGGGGCAACGCCGACGAGGTCGAAGCCCAGTTCGTATGCTTTTTCTTTGATGCGCTCAGTCAGCGTCACTCGGTTGGAAGGGGTCCTTGCGTGGCTCGGTCGGAGACCGGCCACAGCATCAGGAGACCGGCCACAGCATCGCTCGGTCGGAGACCGGCCACAGTATCGCTCGGTCGGAGACCGGCCACAGCATCGCTCGGTCGGAGGGCGGCCACAGCATCAGGAGGGCGGCCACAGCAGTGTAAGAGCACGTTTTGAAAGTCGCAATCTCAATCTACGCATTGGTAGTAATGACTTCAGTCGTTTTAGGCTTCATAATGCAAGCAATCAACGACTGACACTTGCACCGCACTGCGGCGCAGTTGCAGGTGAGTCGTTACTACGAGCATTTTTAAAACACGCTCTCAGCCCTGCGAAGGTTGTCGACAGATGTGTTTTGAGGTAGTGGTAGAAAAGTAAGTGATATGTCATTGCGAGGGAGTGAAACGGACGAAGCAATCCCCATATTGCAGACCGGAGATTGCTCACCTGCACTTGCGTGCGGTGCAAGTGTCGCTTCGCTCGCCATGACATCCCCCCGTCACTTACAGTTTAACCACCACCTGTTTCGGAAACTTCGACAGCAAATTATGCCGCTGCATCGGCAGGAATCTGTCCCAGAAACCTTCGCAAGGCTTGTCTTTCGTCCCCCCCCCCCGGCGCTACCGCTGGAATCGTTCCAGCAGCTTCTCAAGGGTGAGGTGATTGCCTGCCTTCTCTTGCAACTCTTCCATATGAACGTGATGCGGCGGGCGGTTGTCTTCGTAGAAGACGCCCAGGTATTGAGTGCGCTCCAACGCCAGTTGCATGGCCGCCATCCGGTCCGAGGGGTCGTGGCTCTCGGGCATAGGGGCGGTGATCTCTTTGAAGTAGGCGTACGTGTCGAAAAAGGTGACGCAGGGGCTCATCACCTGGATGAAGGAGAATCCCTGGTGCTGAACCCCCCGCTTGATGAGCTCCGTCAGCTCCCGGGGCTGGGAGGAGAACCCCCGGGCTACGAACGACGCGCCGTAGGAGAGCACCATCGCGATAGGGTTGAGCGGGGCGTCGTAGGTCCCGTAGGGGGAAGCTTTCCTCTCCATCCCAATCGGGCTGGTGGGGGATGGTTGGCCTTTGGTCAGGCCGTAGATTTCGTTGTCCATCACGACGTAGGTGACGTCTACGTTGCGGCGGGCGGCGTGGGGCAGGTGGCCGCCGCCGATGCTGAAGGCATCTCCGTCGCCGCCGACGGCGAACACGGTCAGCTCGGGGTTGGCCGTTTTGATGCCGGTCGCCAGGGGCAGCGCCCGACCGTGGACGCCGTGGAATCCATAAGCGTTGACAAAAGCAGGAAAACGGCCCGAACAGCCGATGCCCGAGGCGATAGCCACGTGATCAGGGTCGAGCTTGAGATCACTCAACGCTTTGAGCAAGCTGTTGAGCACGCCGTAGTCACCACAGCCCGGACACCAAATGGGCTTCACGTCGCTTTTCCAGTCTTTAACTTTGATTGGCTCCGCAAGGGTAATCATTTCTCTCTCCTGCTGCTCTATCTACTCGACCCTGGCTCGCACCGTGAGTAACTGGGCCACCTCTACAATTTTCTCGTAGATTTCAACCGGCCTGAACGGCAATCCCCGGTATTTGTTGAGGGAGACGACTTCGATGCCATCCCGGATCAACTCGCGGCTGTAACGGTGCTCGATCATTCGGGCGAACTGGCCGCGCAGATTCAATTCGGGGATGATGATGGCCCGGCGTCCTTTGATGAACCGCCGGATTTGCAGATCGGGCATGGGCAGCAAGACTTTGGGGAACAAGGCGGCGACTTTGTAGCCCTCCGCCTGGGCGCGGGCCATCGCCTCCTGCACCGGTCCCAGCGAGCTTCCCCAGCCCATAATGGCGATGGCCGCGTCGTCGTCGCCCCACTCTTCCACTATGTTGGGCCATAAGGTCAACTGCTGGCGGGCGGTTTCTATCTTGCGCTGCCGTTTCTCCATCATCGCCTGGTGCATCTGGGGGGTGTAGTTTGGGTTCCCCTTTTCGTTGTGTTCCAACCCCTCGGCGGTGTGGTGTCCCCCTTTCATGCCAGGAACGGCCATCGGCGATACGCCTGTTTCGGTGATTTTATATCGCTCGTAAGTGTCAGTCTCGGCCAGATCGGCCAGTTCCCGATCAAAGAGTTCAATCTGATCCAATCGGAAGGGAGGACACGTCTCTACCCGGGGGGCCAGCGATTGGTCGCTGAGCACAATGACGGGCATCTGGTACCGCTCGGCCAGGTTGAAGGCGTTGATCATCTGATAGAAACAATCCTCCACCGAACTGGGCGCGACGACGAAACGGGGAGCCTCGTCGTTGCCGGCATACAGGGCCAGATACAGGTCGCCCTGCGACGTTTTGGTCGGCATGCCGGTGGAGGGACCGGCGCGTTGGACGTCTACCATCACGACGGGGGTCTCGGTCATACTGGCCAGCCCCAGGGCTTCGATCATCAGCGACAGGCCGGGGCCGGAGGTGGCCGTCATCGCCCGGGCTCCGGCAAAGGAAGCGCCGATGGCCATGTTGATGGCGGCAATCTCATCCTCGGCCTGGATCACCGCCCCCCCCACTTTGGGCAGTTCCTTGGCCAGAAATTCCATAATGTCGGTCGCCGGGGTGATGGGGTAGCCAGCGTAAATCCGGCAGCCGGCAGCAATGGCCCCCAACGCCAGGGCTTGATTGCCGGTCATCACCAGGCCCTCTCTGGCCCCTTCGACAGGGGGCTCCAGGTAAACGGGAGGCGGCTGGGTGAAATGCTCCTGAGCGTAGTTGTAGCCCAGGTTCAACGATTCCAGGTTTTTGGGCAGCAAATCCTTATAGCGCCCCAGCCGGCGACGGACCATCTGCTCCGCTCTATCCAACGGCAATCCAAACAAGCGAACCATGGCGCCGATCATCACCAGGTTGCGGCCGCGCATAAAGTCGATGCTGCGCGCCAACTCGTCTACCGGGACCGGATATAGCAAGTGTCCATCCAGACCCGGCATGGGGCTGACGTCGGTGCTATCGTAAAGCACCATACCGCCCGGTCGCAGCTCCCCGATGTGTTTGTCGTATCCCTCCTGATTGAGAGATACCAATACGTCAATTTCATCCCCCTGCGACAGCACCGGCTTGTCGGAGATGCGTGCCTGGAAGGTGACGTGCCCTCCCAGGATCTCGGCCGGGAAGGTGCGGAAGGTGTACACCTCCAGACCGGAGAAGGCGGCAATGCGCACGAAGATTTCGCCGATAGTGACAATTCCTTCGCCCGACTCGCCGCCAATGCGGATAACCATGTCGTTTACGGGCATTATTGGATTTTCCTCCTTGATCTCACCCAACTGTGGAAGATACAGGTCCACAAACGTGGGGCATATTCACGTTTGATAAGATGCATTATACCGAAAAGGGTTTCACTTTCAAAAGTCGGGTCGTATATCAACCTCCGGGGGGCAAGAACCAGCGCCGTTGGGTGTAAAGTTCGTAGCCCAATTTTTGATAAAGGGGATAGGCCATAGGCGACGAATAGAGCAGGCTCAGGTCGCAGTTGTCGTCGTAGGCATCCCACAACAGACGGTACATCAGGGCCGTCGCCACCCCCTGCCGTCGAACCTCGTCCTGGGTGGCGACGTTCCACACGCTGACCACCCCTTCGGCCAGGATGCCGGTAGCCACCGCAACCGGCATGTCGTTCAGGTAGCCCACGTAGTGCCGGATAGCGTCGTTTCGCAACTGGCTGATGGGGAACAGGCGGATCATTTCGGCCAATGGCAGGCCAAATAGCTTTGACACCAGTATGCAATAAGCGCTCATCGCTGCCACCGTCCCCACCCGTTCGATTATCAGGTCGGGATGGGAGGGCAACCGCCGGGGCGTGCCCATCAGAACCATCCCCGGTTGGGGTGGGAGAGGCTGGTAACGACGGGTGTGAAGGATGTTGGCCCCATTGGGCAACCGGTGCTCGTCGAAGGCGACGACGTGAGGCACTCGCCGCTCGCTGAAATAGGCCGCTGTGTCGGAGAGGAGGTCGTCGGTGAGGGCCCTGGGATTGAGGAGTAACAACGAGTTGAAGGTAGCGATGGTCGAACCGGTGTACCACCGCGCCCACGTTTCGGTGCGTTCGAAGATGCCACCAGCCACCGACTGGCAGAGATGCCTGTGAGCTTCGAGGATGTGGGTGTCCAGGCGTTGTATAATTTGCGTATTCATCGTGACTGCACCCGTGGGTAGCAAAAATATTAGAGTCGTTCCTGAATAAAGTGACCGGCACTTTTGTCGCCATTTCCAGCATCATTATGGCAAAAAGAGCCTTTCCAGCAGATGTTTAAGTGCCGGTCACTCGGTTGTTGCTCAAAGGGAACAACCCTATCTCATTCCTTCGGTACAGGAATTCACCACAACGCTTTGCCGTCGTCTCCGGCCAGGGCCTGGCCGATGACCTCGCCCGCTTCGGGGACCACGTCGCCGTAGGCACGGACCAGGCCATAACAGCCGGTGAGCATCATGTCGCCGAAGGGGGCGGCAAAGTAAGGACGATGGCGCGAGCGGCGCAGCAAACCTCGCCGGGGGCCGGTGACGACCACGTAGCGCGAGTCGGGCGGGATGGGATCATCCCGGAAGAGGACGGCCCCGTGGCCATTGCTCTTGAAGATTTGCTCGTGAGTGAGACTGCCTTCGGCCAGCCGGTCGAGAAAGTCTTCCAGTTGCTCGACGGTGATCTCGCCGGTGTGGTGTTCGAACATGCCTTCGATGCCTTCTTGCCCCAGCCGAAAGGCCAGGCAATGAAAGTTGCCCACGTTGGTCACAATGACCGGCCGTCGCCCGCCAACGGCCGGGTCCTCCAGGGCACCGAGCACGGCGGCGGGCGCGGTGTCCATCAATAACACCGGGATGTCGTCGCGGGGCACGGTGGCAGCGACCGCCTGCATCCGGGTCATAATAGGGGGCACGTCTTCGGCCAAAAACGCAAAAGTCGAAAGACGGTTTTCGGCGCGGAGGCGCTCTTCCAGGTACTCAAACCGAAAGAGACGGTCGCTCACGCCGGGCGGAGCGTTCCCGTGGTCGAAGATGGCGATGGCCAGGGCGTCCAGGTCTCGGTCCAGGTTCACGTCGAAGCGGGCGAAGGTCTCGGCGATGGCCCGGTAGTCGAAGTCGGCCATGCGCAGCCGCGTCACGTCGCCGTTCAGCGTCGCCGCTTCGTCGTCGCCGACCAACGTCACCCCCATTTCGACCACCGCGTCCAGGTCGTCGTTGAAGGTGCGGGCAGCAGCCGGCGTGGCGTAAACGCGATAGCCGGCCTTCAGGTGATCTCCCACCGCCCAGGCGCAAGGTCCACCGCCCATCAGCACGCCGGTCAGCAGCAGGTCGTCGCCCCGATGGGTGGCAGCGCGAACGGCGTCGGCCAGCATCACCGTGGGCGAGGGCATCACCATCTTCAGGCAATTTTCCACTTCGCGGTCGCTATCGAAAAGCAAAATGTCTTGAGTGCCGGTGCCTATATCCACAGCCAAAATCAACATCACATCACCCCGACAGTTATCGGATGGGGCCAGTCCACTTTGGTGGGCATTATACCACAAAGCGGGGGGTGGCAAAAAAGGGCGACCCGGCGACAACCGATTGTAGGGCAACGACTTTCGACGTATAATCCAGCCCGGTAGTCTCCCTCTCGCACGTTGGCGGCGAGAGGAGGCAAAGCCCTCACCCACCCCCGCCTGCACCCCCTCCCTCTCCCAAATTGGGAGAGGGAGGGGGTTGGGGGGAGGGAGAGGGCAAGCCCTCGCGCTCCCAAACATCATCAACGCTTAACGGGGAGACTACCCGGTGACATCATTCTCCAAAAATTCCGAACACACCCCCCCGGCGATAGCCGATTGTAGGGCAACGACTTTTGAAGTATAATCCAGCCCGACATTGCAGGGGCAGACCGACGTGTCTGCCCGTTACAGGGCGAACACGTACCACATAAGGAGGCAACTTCAATGACGAATCGGCCCAAGGTTTTTCTGCCAGACGACCGCTATTTTGACCCCAACCCCCGGCAAAAAGAAATCGCGCAACACCTGTACGCGATGGTGGCGGATTTGCCGTTGGTCTGTCCCCACGGGCACGTGGACCCGCGTACGTTCGCCGACCCCGACTATTCCTTTGGCACCCCGGTTGACCTCCTCATCATCCCCGATCACTACGTTTTCCGGATGCTCTACTCTCAGGGCATCCCGCTGGAGCAACTGAGTATCCCCCGGCTGGACGGCGGACCGGTCGAGGAGGATCACCGCAAGATTTGGCAGATTTTCGCCGACAATTTCTACCTGTTTCGGGGCACGCCCACGGGGATGTGGCTGACGCACGAACTGCAATCGGTCTTTGGGGTTGAGGACAAGCTGACCGGCGAGTCGGCCCAGGACATCTACGACCAGATCGCCGGCCGGCTCGCGTCGTCCGAGTTTCGTCCGCGCCGGCTCTTTGAGCGATTCAACATCGAGGCGCTGTGCACCACCGACGTCGCCACCGACCCGCTGGACCACCACCGCGCCATCCGCGAATCGGGCTGGCCGGGGCGAGTTCTGCCCACCTTCCGCCCCGACGCGGTGGTCAACGTAGATACTCCGGGCTGGCGCGCAAACGTCGAGGCACTGAGCGAAGTCACCGGGATCGAGGTCAACAGCTATCGGGCTTTCATCCAGGCCATAGAAAACCGGCGCGCCTATTTCAAGGAAATGGGGGCCGTAGCAACGGACCATGCGGCCCTGACCGCCTACACCGGGGAGCTTTCGGATCGGGAAGCGGAGGCCATCTTTCAACGGGCGTTGAAAGGCCAGGCGACTGCCGAGGACGCGACTCGTTTCACCGGTCACATGCTGATGGAAAACGCCCGAATGAGCATCGAGGATGGCCTGGTGATGCAGTTCCACCCCGGCTCGTACCGTAATCACAATCGGTTCATCTTTGACCGCTTCGGCCCAGATATGGGGTGCGACATCCCCATCCAGGCGGAATTCACGCGGAATCTGCGTCCTCTGTTGAACAAATACGGCAACGACGGCCGGTTCACGCTCATCCTTTTCACGGTGGACGAGACGACCTATTCCCGTGAGCTGGCGCCCCTGGCCGGACACTACCCGGCCGTCAGGCTGGGACCTCCCTGGTGGTTCTTCGACAGCCTGAATGGGATGACCCGTTACTTTGAGCAAATCACCGAAACCGCCGGCCTCTACAACACGGCCGGGTTCAACGACGACACCCGGGCTTTCCCCTCGATCCCGGCCCGACACGATTTGTGGCGGCGCGCGAGCGCAAATTGGATCGCCGGCCTGGTGGTGCGGGGCATTGTGGACATGAACGACGCGGAGGAGATGATCCACGATGCGGCGTATCGGCTGGCGAAACGGGCCTACAAGCTCGAAGAGGGTGAGGGGTAAGGCGCAGAGCGGAGTCAGAGAAACCCGGCTTTCGATAGAAAAAACGTAACTACTCAAGCTATCCGGGTAAATCAGGCCAAATCAGCGGGATTAGGGGATTTGGAGATACGATGAAGAAAAAATCCCCTAATCTCCCAATCCCGGCCAAAAAACAGGCCTAACCAGGCAAGCCTGAGCAGTAACGAAAAAATCGGGCTTCTGATATTGCAACGTGGGGCCAGTCGTCTCAGCGACGGGAGGTCCGCCGGGTGCGGGCGGGAGATCCCCGGTAGCTGGGATCATTGATCTTGAGGTTGGTGCAGCGGCCCCGGTCGAAGAGGCGCGACTTGAGCCGCTCGTCGATGTTGGCGTCGTCGGCGGCGGTGATGACGGTGGGCAGGCGAGCATTGTAGCGGTAGTTGAAAATTTGATACAGTTTCTCCTGAGCCCAGGGGGTGGCGCTGTGCGTGCCCAGGTCGTCCAGAATGAGGAGCGCCGTGGTGCGAATCTCGTCCAACCGCTTGTCGTAGGAGACCGG